>JARKOX010000245.1 GCA_029975525.1 Prolixibacteraceae bacterium
CGCCCCCAAAAAAGAATATCATATCCTATCCGCAACAGGTAAACAGCTGCAGCAAGGCCCAGTAAAACCCAAGCTCCGACTTCAAGAGTTGGAAAAAAATTTATCAATTCGTCAGGCATACCAGCATTTTGCTCACAAAAATAGAAAGGATAACCAGAATGCGGTCATTTGGATTAAATTTAATTAACAACCGGCCTTTGTGGTTTACTTCCCTAGTTTTGTGGCAGAATAATTATCTTTGGGGCCATTAAAAACCGTTGATGGATTTCGAACTTATTTCAAATACCACCGGGTCAAATGCCAGGGCCGGAAAAATCACAACCGCCCACGGAGAGATTTTGACCCCTGTTTTTATGCCAGTCGGCACAGCCGGCTCGGTGAAGGGAATTCACATCCGCGATGTCAGGGAAGATATCGGTGCGCAGATTATTTTGGGGAACACCTACCATCTTTATTTACGGCCGGGTACCGGAATTCTGGAACAAGCCGGCGGGCTGCACCGCTTTAACGGGTGGAGCGGCCCCATCCTGACTGACAGCGGCGGCTTCCAGGTTTTTTCACTGGGCGATCTGCGGAAATTGTCTGACGAAGGGGCCCGCTTCCAGTCGCACATCGACGGTTCGTACCACCAGTTTACGCCCGAAAATGTGATCGACATCCAGCGCAGCATTGGCGCCGACATCATGATGGCTTTCGACGAATGTGCCCCGGGCGACGCCGACTACAGCTACGCCCAAAAATCGCTCGATCTTACCCACCGCTGGCTCGAACGCTGTTTCAACCAGTATCGAAATACAACGCCCAAATACGGCTACGCGCAGACCCTTTTCCCTATTGTACAGGGGGCTGCCTACTCCGACCTGCGGCGCCAGTCAGCCAATCAGGTGCAAAATTTTGATGCCGACGGATATGCCATTGGCGGCCTGGCTGTGGGCGAACCCGAATCCGTCATGTATGAAATGGTCGAGGTGGTGAATGCGGTTTTGCCAGCCAACAAACCCCGTTACCTGATGGGAGTAGGCACGCCGGTGAACATCCTGGAAAATATTGACCGCGGGGTGGACATGTTCGATTGTGTGATGCCTACGCGAAATGGTCGGAACGGCATGTTGTTTACCAGCGAGGGCGTGATCAACATCCGCAACAACAAATGGGCTACCGACCACTCGCCGATCGATCCCAACGGAACGTCGTTTGTCGACCACTCCTACTCGAAGGCTTACCTGCGCCACCTGGTCATTTCCAACGAAATGCTGGGCGCAATGATTGCCAGCCAGCACAACCTGGCCTTTTACCTTTGGCTGACCGGCGAAGCTCGCCGCCAGATTCTGGCCGGCAACTTCAAATCATGGAAAGAAGAAATGGTTATTAAACTGAAGCAACGGTTATGAAGATGAAGTTTTACAAAACCATCGACTTTTATATCACCCAAAAATTCCTGGGAACCTTCTTCTACGCCATCACACTGATTATCAGCATCGCAACAGTTTTCGACATTTCGGAAAACCTCGACGAGTTTATCTCGAAAAATATTCCGACCCGCGATATCATCGTGGATTACTACCTGAATTTCATCCCCTATTTTGCCAACCTTTTCAGCCCGCTGTTTACCTTTATTGCCGTTATCTACTTTACCTCCAAAATGGCTTACAACACTGAAATCATAGCTATTTTGAGCAGCGGCGTTTCGTATCGGCGGCTGATGCGTCCTTATGTTTTCTCGGCATTCATCATCGCGGTTTTTACCTTTATTCTCGGGAATTATGTCATCCCGCCCGCCAACAAAGGGCGCGTTGAATTCCGCAACAAATACATTACTCAAAACAATTTCAGGATCGAACGGGATATTCACCGCCAGATTGAACCGGGAGTTTACATCTACATGCAATCTTTCGGCACGGGCAACATTGGCTACCGTTTTACGCTGGAACGGTTTGAAAACCGGGAGCTGGTTGAAAAATTAACAGCCGACAACATCCGCTGGGACGAAGAGAGCGAAAAATGGATCATCAACAACTATTGGAAACGCACCTGGAACAACGAAAAAGAGGTGATTGAAAAGGGCTACCGCCTCGATACCACCCTGAATATGACCCCCGGCGACTACAAAATTGAACGCGACCAGATGGAAACCCTCACGACCACGCAGCTGAGCAATGAAATCAAAAGCATGAAACAGCGGGGAGTTAATCCGGTCGAATTTGAAATTGAAAAACACAAACGAATCAGCGGCCCCTTCTCCGCGTTTATTTTAACGATTATCGGGGCGGCTCTGGCTTCGCGTAAAATAAAAGGAGGACTCGGTTTTCACCTGGGGCTGGGACTACTGCTGAGTTTTTCCTACATCCTGTTTATGCAGATTACGGTGGTTTTTGCCGTCAGCGGAAGTATGCCCCCCATCGTGGCGGTTTGGATTCCCAATCTAATTTTCAGTACAATTGCCTTCTTCGTTTACCGCTGGGCAGCCCGCTAGAAACTTTCAAACAAGAGATAAAATTATTCTAAAACAAGCAGTTGCAAATCATAAACATTTGCGGCAAAACCCTCCAAAAAAGTCACTGCGTTCAAAAAAATACTATTTTTGACCACCGGGAAAACTTATATTTTGACAAAATTTCGGCGCCCTTTGAAAGGGTTTCCGATCATTAAAAATTCAATTTATGTCATTACGAAGCAACATTCTTGACCTCCGAAAAAGGAAACAAGAGGTCCAAAAAGGTGGGGGCGACGAGGCCATCGAAAAACAGGCCCAGATGGGTAAACTCACCGCCCGCGAAAGGGTGATGGCAATCCTGGACGAAAATTCATTCCACGAGTACGACCTGTTTGTGGAACACACCGCCCGGGATTTTGGCATGGAAACCAAGGTACTGCACGGCGACGGGGTCATTATCGGCACCGGCACCATTTACGGCAAACCGGTGTGCATCTTTGCACAGGACTTTACGGTAGCCGGTGGTTCTTTGGGACTGATGCACGCCCGTAAGATCACTAAAATCATGGATCACGCCCTGAAAATGCGGGTTCCCCTGATCGGAATCAACGACTCGGGCGGGGCACGTATCCAGGAAGGGGTGAATTCATTAGCCGGTTACGGCGAAATTTTCTTCCGCAACACGCTCGCTTCAGGCGTCATACCGCAAATTTCGGTTATTCTTGGCCCGTGTGCCGGCGGTGCAGTTTATTCTCCTGCACTCACCGACTTCGTTTTCGTAGTTGAAAATATTTCGAAAATGTTTATCACCGGACCGAGTGTGATCAAATCGGTACTGGGCGAAGATATTTCAATGGAAGAGCTGGGCGGCGCCCGCGTTCATGCCGAACTGACCGGGAATGCCCATTTTTATGCCCAAAGTGAACAGGAGTGTTTCGACCAGATCAAAAAACTGATCACCTACATTCCGTGGCACAACAAGCAAAAAGCTCAGCCATTTGCCGCCAAACCTCCCAAAAAAGGCAAAAAAATCGAAGAGCTGGTTCCTTCCGATCCGCGCATCCCATACGACATGCGCGAGATCATCAAGTCGGTTGTCGACAGTTCGGAATTTTTTGAAATCATGGAGCACTTTGCTCCGAACCTCATCATCGGATTTGGCCGCATGGATGGGGAGACCGTCGGTTTTGTGGCCAACCAGCCAATGGTGATGGCCGGTGTGCTGGATACCGACAGCTCCGACAAAGCAGCCCGCTTTATCCGCTATTGCGACGCTTTCAACATCCCGATTGTAACGCTCGAAGACCTGCCGGGGTACCTGCCCGGAGTGGACCAGGAGCATGCCGGCGTCATCCGCCACGGTGCAAAAATCCTGTATGCCTACAGCGAAGCAACCGTTCCGAAAGTTACCGTTATCCTGCGTAAAGCCTACGGCGGCGGCTACATCGCCATGAATTCGCGCCACCTGCGCGCCGACTTTGTCTTTGCCTGGCCAGCCGCCGAAATTGCCGTTATGGGACCTGAAGGCGCCGCCAACATTGTCTTCCGCAAAGAGATCATGGAGGCCGAAGATCCGGAAGCCATGCGTCTGCAAAAAATTCAGGAATACAAGGAGAAATTTGCCAATCCGTATGTTGCCGCAGCCAAAGGTTACATCGACGAAGTGATTGAACCTTCCGAAACCCGCTCACGGATTTTGCATGCGCTGAAAGTTTCAGAAAACAAGAGCGTTTTCCTGCCTGAAAAGAAACACGGAATTCCTCCGTTCTGATTACCAAAAAACAAGCGCTATGACAAAAGAGAAAGAAGAAAAGAAATACGAAACGCTGATTGTTCAGGGAGCCAAATATCAAACCACCTTTACCAAAAAATTCAAAAACCGGAAAGTGTGGGAAGCGCCCAACCACAACCAGATCCGCTCTTTTTTACCCGGAACCATTATCGATATAATGGCTAAAACCGGTGAGCGGGTAAAAGCCGGGCAAACCATCCTGGTGCTGGAAGCCATGAAAATGCACAACAACGTGATGATGCCTTTCGATGGAGAAGTGGTTAAAATTCTGGTCAGCCGCGACGAGGTGATCACCAAAAACCAGGTCATGGTTGAGGTGCGCCCGCTGTAAGCCGAATAAGAACAACTGAGATACAATGAACCGTGCAGTTTTGCTGTGCGGTTCTTTTTTTGGCACTTCATCCTGTAGAAACTAATATCCTCACACAGACTGCTAAAAAAATACCAACCATTTCCCCTCGTCGATTGTCATATTTGCATCACCAATTTTTAAGCAAAGATTTCTGATGGGAAAAATGTTTGATATTTCAGGAAAAGTAGCGGTAGTCACCGGCGGCGGTGGCACCCTCGGTGCAAGCATTGCTGGCTGCCTGGTTAAAGCAGGCGCACGGGTGGCCCTGCTGGGGCGTAATCCCGAAAACCTGGAACAGGAAGCGGAAAAGATCCGCAAAAAAGGAAACGAAGTAATCATTCTGCCAGCCGATGTTCTCGACATGGAACAGCTGAAAGCAGCCCGCCAAAAGGTGCTCGACACCTGGGGACAGATCGACATTCTGGTTAATGCCGCCGGAGGGAACCTGCCGGGGGCAACCCTGACCAATGAACAGACCATCTTCGACATGAAAACCGAAGATTATCAAAAAGTCACCGACCTGAATCTCAACGGCACGGTCTTCCCCTGTCTGGTTTTTGGCGAACCGATGGCGCAAAACGGCAGCGGAAGTATTGTCAACATCTCCTCCATGTCCACCTTTTCGGCCATCACCCGGGTCCCGGGCTATTCGGTAGCCAAAGCGGGCGTAGAGGTGTTTACCAAATGGCTGGCGATGGAAATGGCACTCAAGTTTGGCGAAAACATCCGGGTAAACTGTATTGCGCCGGGCTTTTTTATCAGCAAACAAAACAAAGGAGTGTTGCTTAATCCCGACGGTACATATACCGAAAGAAGTCAGAAGGTAATTGCCCGCACACCCATGAAACGGTTTGGAAAGATCAAAGAGTTAAACGGAACAGTCATCTGGCTCTGCTCCGATGCCGCCAGTTTTGTTACCGGGACGATCATACCGGTCGATGGCGGATTCAGCTCTTTCAGCGGCGTTTAACCGGTTCAGAACAATTAATCAGCATAATTCTATGGCTTTTGAAAAAACATGGCGGTGGTTTGGCCCCGGCGACGCGGTAACCCTTTCCGATCTGAAACAGATGGGCGTGGAAGGTGTGGTGACGGCCCTGCACCATCTTCCGAATGGGGAAATCTGGCAGGCTGCGGAAATCCGGCACACCCAGAACAAAATTGAAAAAGAGGGCCTCCGCTGGAGTGTGGTGGAAAGCCTGCCGGTTTCGGAAGGAATAAAAACCGGCGGCAACGACCGCGACAGGCTCATTGAAAACTACCGCGAGTCGTTGCGAAACCTGGGCCAGTGCGGCATCGACACGGTAGTTTACAATTTTATGCCTGTGCTCGACTGGATCCGCACCGACATCCACTACCGCACCCCGTCGGGTGGTGAGTCGATGCTGTTTCACTTTCCAACGTTTGTTGCCTTCGATGTTTTGATCCTGAAACGCCCCGGCGCCGAAAATGACTACTCCTCCGACATGCTCGGGAAAGCCTCGCGGGTTTATGCCGGAATGACGCCCGAACAACGCGAAACCCTGGCGCGCACCATTATTGTGATCACCCAGGGTTTTATCGATGGCGTGATCAAAGGGGCTACAACCGATTACAAACAGACTTTCCGGGAATATTTGGAGCGCTACCGCGGAATCGGGGCGCAAGAGCTGCGGGAGAACCTCCGCTATTTTCTCGACGCAGTTATGCCGGTGGCTGAAGAGTCCGGCATCCGGCTGGCCATTCACCCCGATGACCCTCCCCACCCGGTCCTCGGTCTGCCACGAATTGTCGGGTCTGAAGCTGACATTGCCGAAATCCTGGAGATCAATCCGTCGCCCAGCCACGGCCTCACTTTTTGTTCCGGCTCTTTGTCGGCCCGCCGCGACAACGACCTGCCCCGAATGGCGCAACGTTTTGGCCCCCGGATTCATTTTCTGCACCTGCGCAACACCCGCTGGCTGGATGAGGACACCTTTTATGAATCCGGACACCTGGACGGCAACGTGGACATGTATCAACTGATGAAAATTTTGCTTGAAGAGCAGCATCGCCGGAAACAGTCGGGACGCGCCGACTACCGGATGCCGGTCCGGCCCGACCACGGCATTAAAATCCTCAGCGACCACCTCCTGGCCACCAATCCCGGCTATCCGCTGGTTGGACGGATGAAAGGACTCGCCGAACTCACCGGCCTGGAAACAGGAATCGAACGCTCTCTTTTTTAGCCGAAATAACGACCCGAGCAGGTCAAATGTGCCTTCGGATCGCCTCCGAAAAACAAGCAGTCTGCCCCGAAGTGTAAACTTAAAATCCTTAAAATCAATAACAATAACCCACAACCCAAACAGCCGGAGCCAAAAGAAGTCGCTGCAATGCCTTATTTTTCGTCTGCAACCGGTTTTTCAATGCTGATTTCCCTTAATTTTAGGACTGAAATTAATCTTACAACTTTATGAAACTAACCAATCCAATAACCCGGAAAGCATTCCTCCGCGACTTGTCGCTTCTGTCGGGGATGATGCTGGTGCCCGGCACCCTGTTTGCTGCTCCGGGAAAAGTAAAAACCCGCATGAAATTAGGTTTTGTGACCTACCTGTGGGGCAAAGACTGGGATATCCCGACGTTGATTAAAAATCTTTCCGAATCCAATGTGCTGGGGGTTGAGCTTCGCGTGGACCATGCCCACGGCGTAACGACTGAACTTTCGGCCCAGCAGCGCAAAGAGGTCCGTAAACAGTTTCGCGGCAGTCCCGTCACCATTGTGGGAATGGGGACCAACCAACAGTACGATTATCCCGACCAGGTAAAACTGCGCGAATCGATCGAAAAAACCAAAGAATTTATCAAGCTGAGCCACGACATCGGAGGGTCGGGTGTAAAGGTAAAACCCAACCAGTTTCACGCGGGCGTCCCCAAATCGCGCACCATCGAACAGATTGGGCGGTCGCTGAACGAAGTGGCCCGGTTTGGCGCCGACTACGGCCAGCAAATCAGGCTCGAGGTACATGGCAACGAAACCCAGGAGTTGAATAACATCAAGGCCATAATGGATGTGGCCAACCATCCGAACGCCACTGTCTGCTGGAACTGCAACCCGCAAGATCTCAACGAAAATGGATTGAAATACAATTTCGACCTGGTAAAAGACCGTTTTGGCGACATTTGCCATGTCCGCGAACTGAACGACACCAGCTACCCCTACCAGGAGCTGATCAGCCTGTTTGCCGGCATCAACTACAAAGGGTGGATCCTGCTGGAATGCCGCACCGATCCGGCCGATAAAGTAAAAGCACTCATTGAACAGCGGAAAATCTTCGAAGAAATGATTTTAAATGCTAAAAGTTAATATTTTTGCTTTCCGTTTGAAAGCTGGCCGACCAGCCTGTTTTTAAACGGAAATTGCCTCTTTAGCTCAGTTGGTAGAGCAGCTCATTCGTAATGAGCAGGTCGTGGGTTCGAGTCCCATGAGAGGCTCAAAATCAGAGGGTTCAAACGATATTGAACCCTTTTTTCATTCTCTCCCGATCCGTTTTGGCAGGAATACAAATAGTTCCTACATTGTAGGAACAACGGTTGCAACAGCTTGCAATTCTAAAAACCCAAAAACCTGACTATGAACAACCTGACACATCGCCACCGCTTCTGGCAATCCCATCCCGGATGGTTTATTCCCTTCATTTCCGAGCTGTATCCGCTGACAAAGTTCCAGCTGCTTCTCTATGAAGATATCCTGGATTGGGAGCGGGTAAAAAGGAATGCTTTTATCAAATGGAGCGATGAAACCCGGGCCTGTTTTAACGAGAGGCTCCGGGCAGCGGCAACAACCAGCCATGTGCTGTTTATGATAGACGAAATGCCCGTACAAATCAACTACCAGCCGGAAAACAACCCCGTTTACCGGGAGGACAATCCCGATTTTTTCACCTGGTGGAGACGAATTGTCTTTGGCGTGTATATCCTTCCGGCGCATTACGACCAAGATAAGGTTATGCAGCTGATCCGCCATTTTCATTGCGGAATCGAACTGGGAAGCGACCCGCTGGGCGGCCTTCCGATTCCGACCGATTTTCTCCGGGAAAGAAAAGCATATCTGGACTGGGACATCCTCTCCCGCTACTGGGGTTTGAGCTGGTCGTATGAACTGCTTCAGGAATTTGAACCGTACTGGGTTACGGAAAAACTGATCGAAAACCACACCGCTTTCAATTACTGCCTGAAAAATGACCTGAGCGATGATTTCATTGAAAAAGTGCTGACTTAGCGCCGGTTTCCGGCCTGAAAAAGACTAACCGTCAAACTCCGGCTTTCCCTTCTCCAGCTTGCCTGAATAGTCTTCCAGGATATTCATGTAATTGATAAAAGCTTCGTAGGGCGAGTTATAGGGATTAAAATATTTTCCGGCAAAAAGAGGCGAAAAAAACCGGGAATTCATAAAAAAAAGATGGTCCATGTCCTGGATAAAATACCAGTCTTCGCCCGCCATTCGGGAGTCAGGATCCGGCATCATCCGGTCGATTTTCAACAGTTCGCCGAGGGCTTCCTGCTGTAAATGATTCTGAAACCAAAAATTTTTCATCCCCGGACTCCCGTTAGAAGATGCAGAAACCTCAGGCGCCTCCTCGCCAGGTGATCCACTGAACATTTCAGAAGGGGTAACCAACCGGCACTCCTCCCGCGCCAGCCAGGAGCGGATCAACTCCTCCCAGAATACTCCACGCCGGTTAGAAAAAGCCCCGTCCACTGCAACCGGGTTAAAAAACAAAATCCGCGGGGCTGCCGGGTTGGCCGCCCCCTCCAGACAGGTTAAAAAATGACGGGCCTGCACAACTCCATTGGAAGCATGCTCTTTTTGATGAATTTCCAGCAATTTGTGGCTCAGCGGCTGATCGACCACGGCCAGTTTTTTATCCAGTCCCGCCGAATTATCGTTTCTCTCCTTTCCACTCCTCCCGTTTCCGGCGAAACGGCGGGCGGCGATGATCCCGCCGGGGCTAAGCCGTTTGGCCGTCACCTCGGCGTTGCCGGAGACAAAAGGAAAGTGCTGGTAAAAAATCCGGGGCGGCTCTCCAAAAATCTCTTCTACCAGATTTTTATGCAATTCCAGCTGCTGCGGCAAACTTTCGGGATGAAAAAAGGGAACCAGCGTGTGGGAAAAGGTATCGGCCAAAAACTCCATTCCGCCAAGTTTTCCCAGCTCTTTCCAGATATTCAGAAAGTATGGCTGGTAATGCTGCAACAACTTCAGGGTGATTCCGGAGGTGGAAACCCCAAACCGAAACCGCTGGGCATATTTGAGCGACAGGGTGGCTAAAAGATCAACCAGCGGGAGAAACTTCTGCCGCACCAGTTTTTCCGTCAACTCCGCGGTTTGCTGGTCGTCGTAATAGTAATGGCTGTTGTTGATCTCAAAAAAACGGTACCGCCGTAAAACTACAGGGCAATGAAATTCAAAACACAAACAGAGCTGCCTCATATCCTGCTGCAGTTAATGGGAGAGGATCTTTTCGTAGAGGGTTTTAATTTTGAAGGCGGTATTGCTCCAATTGATCTTTTTCACCTCGTGAACGCCGCTGCCGACCATCATTTTTTTCAGGCCGGGGCGGCCAATGATGCTATAAATCGCATCAGCCATTGCGTCGATATCCCAAAAGTCAACTTTCACGGCGTGCCGGACCACTTCTGAAACTCCCGACTGTTTGGAAATAATTACGGGCACCTTGCAAAACATCGCTTCCAGGGGCGAAATCCCGAAGGGCTCGGAAACCGACGGCATCACATAAACATCCGACTGGCGAAACATCTGCCACACTTCGGCGCCCTTCAGGAAGCCGGCAAAACTAAACCGGTCGGCAATTCCGGCCCGCGCCACCGCTGCAACACACGTCTCCAGCATGTCGCCGCTGCCGGCCATGACAAAACGGACGTTTTTCATCCTTGCCAGCACTTTCTGGGCGACCTCCACAAAATAGAGGGGCCCTTTTTGCAGGGTTATCCGCCCCAAAAAAGTTACGATCCTTTCGCCTCCTCCCGAACTGGACGGAGCTGCCGGATAGCCGACCGGTTCAACGCCGTTGTGCACCGTGTAAACCTTGGCCGGATCAATCTGGTAGTTGCGGATAACCATTTCGCGGGTGTGGTCGCTGACCGTCACCACAGCATCCGCCTCGTCCATTCCGGCTTTTTCCATGTGGTAAACCCGCGGATTGACCTTTCCGCCGCTCCGGTCAAAATCGGTAGCATGCACATGTACCACCAGCGGTTTGTGCAGAATTTTTTTGGCAGCCATGCCAGCAGGAAAAGTTAACCAGTCGTGTGCATGGATGATATCATAATTTTCTTTGCCGGCGAGGTAACCGGCCACCACCGAAAAATTGTGAATCTCCTCCATCAGCCCGGTTCCGTATTTTCCGGTAAATTCGAACGGCGGAGCATTCTCTTTCTGTTGCCGGACCTCCTTTTCCGTTTGGCTCCATCCGGACAGATAGAAACAATCCGGATCCACATACGGAATCATTGCCGATTCCACACTGTAGCATTCAAAAGGGGTTCCGTACGCTTCCTGTCTGATTTTGTTTCTGATCGCTTCCACCTCGTTGGCGCCGATCAGTCTTACATTTTCTGAAGTTTCGTTGCCGTATCTCCGTGGCATTACAAAAGTCAGCCCGATATCATTAAAAGAAGACAACCCTTTCGTAATTCCCTGACATGCTGTACCCAATCCTCCTGAAATATTTGGAGGAAACTCCCAGCCAAACATTAACACTTTCATCATTTGCCGTAAAAAATCAGAAAATCCACCCTGCACGCATCTTTCATCTGATTATATACTTCCCTCTTTCAATGAAAAATTGAAAATATCAAGTTCGTATTTCGCCTCACCCGGTTATCTTCGACCATCCGTTTCTCATTAAAAAGGGACCCAAAGGACCACGAATCTTTCACTCAAGATTCTTTCTTTTTTTCGTCCATCTGCCACTCAACTATAAATGCACTGTTTGTGAATCTATAATCAATCCGCACCGGACCTGCCTCTTTTTTCTCCTTTACCCCCCATTTATTGAAAACCGTAAAAGCAAAAGAATTTAAATCGCGCCGCTCTAATTTTTCCTGATAATTCATAATTATTCTCCTCCTTAGTTCTTGCTTTTCTCCTTTATAAAATTAGCTCTATCAGGTGCGGAATCAATATAAAAGCCTGTTCATT
>JARKOX010000246.1 GCA_029975525.1 Prolixibacteraceae bacterium
CAAAGCTGCGCTGACCTTGTTTTTCAAGTATACGCGCCATGCTGCCCAGGATCTTGTTCTTTGCCTGACGGGCAGTTTTGGATAGAGAATCCTCAATGGCACTGAAACCGTTCAGGGTTTTCAACTGCGCGGTCAGGTCGAGTGCCTCCTGTCGGTTCATGCGGGAGAGACCCAGATAAAACAACATTTTTTACGCCTCCTTCATTTTCCAGTTTTTTAGCGCGCTAAAATGGTTACCGGCATATTCTTTGGCCATGTTCAGCTCATCGGCGAGAACCAGGCTAAATACTTCGTGGCTGATCCGGAAAGCCCACAATGAATTGCCTAGTAGCCAGATGTTGTCATCCACCAAAGTACCGTCAACAAGTGAGCCAAAAAAGGGAAATACGACACTTTTGGGCTGAAAAACGTCTGTCAACAGATGCAGGCCGACTCCTGCAGCTACTGTTCCGAACAGGGTTCCTGCGATCTTTTGCTTAACCTTGCCTCCCCAGCCTGGTTGCGACTCCAGCGCCCGCAGCTGCCATTGCCGATAAAAGCGGCGGAGCAGGATCAAACCGAAGGCGCTGTGAAATAAAAAGTAACGGTGATATCCGATTCCCATCAGCGAAATGTCCCAATCTGGAGCGGCAAAACCTTCTACCAATCCGAAAGCGCCTACTGGCGCAAGCACGGTGAGAGCCCCGACTTTGTATACGGTGTCAAATTTTCGGTTCAAACTTTGACGCAATTCCTGATAAAGTGAAAAGTCCTGGATCAGACCGTTGCCTTCGGGCAAAGCACCGAACTCGCCATTGAACAATTCTTCGCCTTTTTGCCAACCTTGCCGGTTCCATTCTCCTGCCAGTTGATGCGGCCTTACAATACGCCGTATTTCTTCGTTCATCACTTCCACCCCCTTATTTCATTTTATCCTTCGCGGCTTCCATCGATATTATGTCGCAAAAGGGCCGTCGACCACAGGGAAAAAGTATTACAACCTAGAAAAAACAAAAAACCGGGGACACAATTCCCCGGTACTATACCCCTCGGCATCTTTTTCAGGGGCCTTAAAACCAATCCTCGGGCGTTTCGGATTTGTCAAGTTGAGAAAATCCGAGCCCGCCCGCTACTCGACCTGGCTCAGATCATATTCGCCGGCGAAAACTTTTTGCAGCGGGATGGTGTAGCTTTTCTCGGGCTTGCCGGGATTGGCCATCGTCAAAAACAGGACTGAGGTTCCATCGGCAGAGTGCCTTACTGTCCATGTGGACAAGGTGCGGGTGGCGGTCGGCGATTGCCCTTTCCGCCACAAAACGGGATCTTTGCTGTATTGCAATGAAACTTCCGTGTTCAGCGCCTGGTCTTCCGCAAGCAATTCCTGAATCCGCTGCCATCGATTCTGGCTGCTCTTGGCGATCGGCGTTGGATTGTATTTCAGAAAATCATCGCTCAAGTAATGATTGGTATGCACCAGCCGACCGTTTTGCGTCCTTTCCAGGATTGTGTAATCCCCCTGAAGCATGAACTCCAGGCTGACGATTTCATTTTTGTCCGCCATCATGATAAACTGCGGACCACTTCTCCATTCGTTCGCCTCCAGCGCCGCAAGGGCAGCCGCAACACTTGCATAGCGGGATAATAAAGTTGCCGTGTTGGTTCGTCCTTGGAAAAATTCCCGTTTGTCCAAGTTCGGCGGCGCCGAAGCGGTTACGATCACCAGACCTTCAGAATTTACGCCCGCTTTGGTCCCGACCCATTCATTTCCTGTTGTATACAGGCTGATGTATCGGTATCCCCGTGAGGGAACCACCAACC
>JARKOX010000256.1 GCA_029975525.1 Prolixibacteraceae bacterium
CCGGGAGTTTGCCAGACGACGGTCGACTACCCGCAGCTGACGGCGAGCGATGCCTGCCCGGTCAGCCGGGAGCTGGTGTCGGGACTGGGTAGCGAAGGCCTGTTCCCGGTGGGGACCACCACCGAAACGTGGCAGTTTACCGATGGCGGCGGCAATGTGGTAGTGGTTTCGTTTGCGGTGAACGTGGTTACCGCCAATTCGGCTCCCACGCTCGATGCCATCTCCGATGTGACGGTCGACGAAGATCCGCTGGAAGTGCTGATTCCGCTTACCGGCATTGGATATGGCTCCGACTGTGCCAGTCAGGCGCTGACTATCACGGCAACCGCCCCGGCCAATCCGGTGATCCAAACGATGGAGGTGATCTACACCCCCGGAGAGACGAGCGGCTGGCTGCGTATTACGATCAACCCAGAGCAGAGCGGAACGGCAGATATTACGGTACAGGTGAGTGACAACGGCGCCGGAACGACCGATGGGGCGCTGAGTGTGGAGCAACACTTCACGCTGACCATTCGTCCGGTGAACGACCCGCCGGTGTTACTGCATCCGGTGCCCGACCAGGTGGTCCACGCGTCGTATCAGCTGGTGCTGCCCCTCAGTTCGCAGAACGGAGAGCTATTTGCCGACGCCGATGTCGGAGACCAGCTGATCTTGACGGTTGGGCTGGAAGGCAACCAGCCGCTGCCGTCGTGGCTGACCTTTGCCAACGACACGCTGCGGGCAGCGCCGATGCTTCAGGACACGGGCTGTGTGACGGTGGTGGTGAGGGCTACCGACCTTTCGGGAGCTTTTGTTGAAGACCAATTCCGGCTGTGTGTGGATGGTTACCCGGTAGGAATCGGAGATATTGAAAAGAGCTCACCGACGGTGCGTCTCTATCCGAATCCGACCACCGGACAGGTGCGGGTCGACCTGGGGGTGCGGATGATCAAACCGGTTGGAGTTACGGTTTACAACCTCACGGGGCGGGAAGTTTTCCGGCGGGATTATTTTTCCGGCGAAGAGCTGACCTTTGATATGTCGCCGTATGTGACAGGCCTTTATCTGGTTAAAATCACCGTTGACGGCATTTCGACCGTACAAAAACTGGTGCTCGAAAAGGACAAATAACGCTTGTCTTCCCCAAAAGCAGGGTAAGCCGGTTGTAAAGGTTTATCCTGCTTTTTTAAAAAACGAAAAAAACAACTGCCAGTCCGGGCAAGTCAGATTTTTGAGCAGGATTGGTTTTCTCAGAAAACGTTTTGATTGTTTAGGGGAGATGGGAAAAAGAAAGAGGGTTGCCAACTGGTAACCCTCTTCTCATTTTATTGTTGAGTTTCAAAGATCAGGATCTTTTCGATTTTATCGCCTTGTCTGATCTGGTCGATCACCTCCACCCCTTCATACACTTTTCCGAAACAGGTGTGGTTGCGATCGAGGTGCGCCGTGTTCTGGCGGCTGTGGCAGATGAAAAACTGTGAGCCGCCGGTGTTGCGTCCGGCATGAGCCATTGAAAGTACGCCGCGGTCGTGGTACTGGTTTCCGCCATCCAGCTCGCATTTGATGGTGTAACCCGGTCCGCCGGAGCCGGTTCCTTTCGGGCAGCCACCCTGGATCACAAAGTTTGGGATCACCCGGTGAAAAGTCAGCCCGTCGTAGAAGCCTTCCCGGGAGAGCTTGACAAAATTGGCAACTGTTCCCGGAGCATCTTCTTCGTAAAATTTTACTTTCATCACACCTTTGACCGTGTGGATTTCTGCTGTTAACATGGTGTTTCTATTTAATTTTCACCGGACAAAAATAGTTGTTTTTACCGGTTTTTACCGGCGCTGGTTGGTCTCCGGTGTTAAATTCCGCTGAAATCTACCTGGTTAAACACCAGGCTGGGGATCCGCCAGGAAGAATCTTCGCGGAAGTCGTTGCCTGTTTCGGCCAGGTTCATCCACAAATCCTTCAGGTTACCGGTGATGTTCATTTCTGAAACGGGCTGGACAATTTGTCCTTTTTCGATCAGGAAGCCGTCGATGCCAAACGAAAAATCGCCGGTGGAGCCGTTGCTGTTGCCGCCATTAAAGCCGGTTACCAGGATGCCCCGGTCGAGCGATGCAATCAGCTGTTCCAGATTTTTATCGCCGGTTTCCAGGATCAGGTTTGAAGTGCCGCCGGTAGTGGGCGCCATATTTAGTTTTTTGCCGTAATAGGTGTCGATGTAATATGTTTTCAGGACTCCTTTTTCAAAAACAGCCATCTTTTTCGAAGCCAGTCCTTCGCCGTCAAACAGGCGCGAAGCGCGTCCGCCGGGGATAAACGGGTCGTCGGTCAGGGTCAGCTTTTCAGAAGCCACCTGCTGTCCGAGCTGGTCGATCAGGAAGGAGTTTTTTTGCTGGATAGCCGAGCCGTTGAGGGCTGCGATCAGCGGACTGAGCAGCCGGCCGGCCGAAACATTTTCCACAATCATGGTCATGCGGGCGGAGGCGATTTTTTTCTGCCCGAATTTTTTCAGGGCGCGATCCAGCGCTTTTGCGCCGATTCCTTCGGTTTTCAGCCTGTCGAAAAAGATTGCATTTTCATTCCAGTAGGCTTCCGGGCGGGCATCGCCGCCTTTTACCGATACAGTGGCATAAAGTCCGTAGTAGCTGCTGGCCGTGTCGCCTTCAAACCCGTTGCTGTTCACCATTACGCGGCCGTTCATGCCGTCGTAATAGCTGGCGGTGACCGAAATGAGCCGCTCGTCTTTTCCGAAAACTTCGTTTTCCACCCCAAACGCCAGGTCGATTTTTTTCTGCGGATCAATGGTGTCGATCCGGGAGTCGAAGACATTCAGTTCGGGGCCGCCGCCTTTGTAATAGAGCTCCGGGTCGGGAAGCGTGCGGAATTCATCCTCCGACAGGAAACGGGTGCCGGCAATGGCCTCTTCGATGAAGCGCGCCAGCTCCTGCTGTTTGAGCCGGTTGGTCGAGTGGGCGGAATATTTGTTGTCGACAAAAAGCCGGATGGTGAGGTTGTTTTGGATGGCCTGTTCCAGCTTGTCGATTTTTTGTTCGCGGACTTCGATGCTGCTGCTCCGGCTGTCGGAAATGGAGACCGATGCCTGTTGTGCGCCGTTTTTTAAAGCGTGTTCGATAGCCCACTTGGCGAGGGAATATTTATCTTCTTTTTTCATGTTTTACATCTTTAAAGTATTAAAGTCACCACAATCACATCAGGCGTTGGTGCCGCCAACCGTAAGTTTTTTCACCAAAACAGTCGGCAATCCACAGGTTACCGGAACCGACTGTCCGTCTTTTCCGCAGGTCCAGGTGCCGTTGTCGATCAGGTAATCATTGGCGGCCATGGTGATGTCGGCCAGCGCTTGCGGGCCGTTTCCGATGATGTTGATATCCTTGATGGGACGGGTGAGTTTTCCTTTTTCAATCAGGTAGCCCGATTTAACGAAGAAGGTAAAGTCGCCGGCGCCGATCTGCACCTGGCCATTGGTGAAGTTGTCCACATAAACGCCATACTCAACGGCGGCAAAAATGTCGTCGCGGGTGTGCGGTCCGGTTTCCATGTAGGTGGCCCGCATGCGCGGGATCGGGACGTTGCGGAACGATTCGCGGCGTCCGTTGCCGGTTGGGGCAACCTGGTAATAGTTGGCGCTGATGCGGTCGTGGATGTAGCTGTTCAGGATGCCGTCCTTCACCAGGTAGGTCTTTTGTACCTCGTTGCCTTCATCGTCGATGTTGATCGAGCCGCGGTTGTTTTCCAGAGTGCCGTCGTCGATGATGTTGATAAAGTTTTCGGCTACCTTCTTGCCCATTTTATCGCTGAAGATGGAGGTTCCCTTGCGGTTGAAGTCGGCTTCGAACGTGTGGCCAATGGCTTCGTGCAGCAGGATACCCGATCCGCCGGCGCCCATCACCACGGGCATTTCGCCGGCTTTGGGTTTGGTGGCGTCAAACAGGATATTGGTGCGGTCGACCGCCTCCCGGGCCAGTTCGTCGACCAGTTCGTCGGTCAGCCATTCATACCCTTTGCGGAACGATCGGGCGGCGTATGCATTTTCAATTTGCTGGCCGCGCTGCATGATGCAGAGCGCGCCAAAATGGGCCATCGGACGGTAGTCGTAGCTGAGGCGTCCTTCGGAGTTGTAAAAGAGAATGTAGGAGGTGCTGTCGCCCATAAAAGCGTTCACTTTGATCACTTTTTCGTCGAGGGCGAAAATTTTGTCGTTGATTTTTTGGACAAACGGAACTTTGTCTTTGACCGAAACCGCTTCCCACTTGCGGGCAATGGGGTAGTAGTTGGCAGGAACTTTTTCGGCGGTTACCGGCGGCGAAAAGGAGTTTTTGCTGTCGGCGATGTTGGCGGCCAGTTTGGCTGCGTTCAGCATCGACTCAAGCGAAACTTCTTCAGAATAGGCAAAGCCGGTCTGGTCGCCTTTTAAAACCCGGATCCCCACCCCGTAATCAATATTGGAGAAGGCACGGTTCACCTTTCCGTCTTCCAGTCCGAGATTTCCCGAAGTGGTGTGTTCAAAAAACAGGTCGGCATAATCACCGCCTTTCGACATAGCTGCCGCAATTACTTTTTGCAGCATTTGAGGTGTCACTTCAAAATGGTCGAGAAAAAATTTCATCTGTTCTGAAATTGGTACGTTCTGGCACGATTGCAACAGTGGAGGCAAAAATACGCTTCCTGCCACTGCCACGCTACCTGTTTTAAGAAAATTTCGTCTGTTTAACTCCATGGTGAGCGATTTTTCGGGTTTATGAATTTTTTAAATGTATCGTGTGGCGTGTTGAATCCTTTTTTGATTCTGACGGATAAATATAGCTTTTGTCATTTATAAATAAGTAAACGCCGTAACCATTCCATTACAGCCAGCTCTTTTTTTTTCAGGATGGGTTTAGTTTTGTTATTTTTTCTGAAGAGGGGGTAAAAAATGGAGGGGCTCCTTTTTTTTAAAATCTTTTTCAGAAGAATCGTTAAAACCTGCGTGAAATAATGCTTTTTTAATGATTTTACATATAGATTAATTTTTTGGTGTTGTTTTTTTAGGGGTGCCTGTATTAAAAAATGTAAATTTTTTTACATCAACCCTGTATTTTTATGGGGGTATCAATTATTTTTGTCGATATATTTGAAAAAGTAAATTCAAGAAACGACTATGGCAGTATTCAGATTTAAAGCATTGGAAGAAGTTATGAATCGCGAACCCCGGCCGATTGTGCGGGAGGAAAATCTGACTTCAGATTATTACGGATCTTTGGTTTTTGATAAGCCGAAGATGAAGAAGTATTTGTCCCGCGAAGCTTACCAGTCAGTGGTGGATGCCATTGAAAGCGGCACCACCATCGACCGTAAGATGGCCGACCAGGTAGCGCAGGGGATGAAAGCCTGGGCGCTCGAAAACGGCGCGACGCACTACACCCACTGGTTTCATCCGTTAACCGACGGTACTGCCGAAAAGCACGATGCTTTTGTGGAGATTTCGAATCTCGGCGGCGTAATTGAAGCGTTCAGCGGGAAGTTGCTGGCCCAGCAGGAGCCCGACGCCTCTTCTTTCCCGAGCGGCGGTATCCGGCAAACGTTTGAAGCCCGCGGCTACACCGCCTGGGATCCTTCGTCGCCGGCCTTTATCAGCGAAACGACCCTGAGTATTCCTACCATATTTATCAGTTACACCGGCGAGGCGCTCGATTACAAGACGCCGCTGCTCCGGTCGTTGCGGGCGATTGACCTGGCCGCTACCGGGATCGCCCAGTATTTCGACAAGACCGTGGTCAGTGTCCAGGCCAACCTGGGGTGGGAACAGGAATATTTCCTGATCGACGAAGCGCTCTTTATGGCCCGTCCCGACCTGGTACTGACCGGCCGCACGCTGATGGGACACTCTTCCGCGAAGGACCAGCAGCTCGAAGACCACTATTTCAGTTCGATTCCCACCCGCGTCAACCGGTTTATGATCGACCTGGAAAATGAAGCCTACAAACTGGGTGTTCCGGTGAAAACCCGCCACGATGAGGTGGCGCCCAACCAGTTTGAGCTGGCCCCGATTTATGAAGAGATGAACCTGGCCAACGATCACAACCAGCTGATCATGGACCTGATGCACAAAGTCGCCCGGCGTCATAAATTCCGCGTCCTGTTTCACGAAAAACCCTTCACCGGAATCAACGGTTCGGGGAAACACAACAACTGGTCGCTTTCTACCAACACGGGGGTCAATCTCTATTCTCCCGGGAAAAATCCGAAAAGCAACCTGCAGTTCCTGACCTTCATTGTCAACACCATCAAGGCGGTTCACGACAACCAGGACCTGCTGCGGGCCAGCATTTACAACGCTTCCAACCAGCACCGGCTTGGCGCAAACGAGGCCCCGCCTTCGATCATTTCCGTATTTCTGGGGACCGAAGTTTCCAAAATGCTCGACCTGATGGAAACAGCGGTGGGGGAAAATAAAATGACTCCCGATGAAAAAACAGCATTAAAACTCAATATTGGCCGGATTCCCGAAATTATCCTCGACAGTACCGACCGCAACCGCACATCGCCTTTTGCCTTTACCGGAAACCGTTTTGAGTACCGCGCCGTGGGGTCGTCGGCCAACTGTGCTTCGGCCCTGATCGTTCTCAACTCGGTGGTTGCAAACCAGCTCAATAAATTTAAAGCCGAAGTTGATGGACTGATCGACAAGGGGACGAAAAAGGATGAAGCGATATTCCAGGTGTTGAAACGGCTCATTGTCGAGTCGAAGCCGATTCGTTTCAACGGAAACGGTTACAGCGAGGAGTGGGTGGAAGAAGCTGCCCGCCGCGGATTGAGCAACGTGCGCAATGTGCCGGAAGCGCTTGCGGCCTACCTGCGTCCCGAAAGCATCCGGATGTTCAAAAAGCTGGGCGTCCTCGACGAACGGGAACTGCACGGCCGGGTTGAGGTGGAATATGAAAAATTTGTCAAAAAGGTGCAGATTGAGTCGCGCGTGCTGGGCGATCTGGCGATTAACCACATTGTGCCGGTGGCCGTCCGCTACCAAACCATGCTGCTGCAAAATGTGAAGAACCTCCAGGAGGTCTTCTCCGGCGAGGAATATGAAGAGCTGGCCAGCGGCCGGAAACAACTCATCAAGGAGATTGGCGCCCACATCTCGCTGATCAAGTCAAAAGTGCATGACATGACGGAAGCCCGTAAAAAAGCCAATGTACTGGAGGACAACGTAGAAAAGGCTGAGGCTTACGATCAGACGGTCTTCCCGTTCCTCGACGAAATCCGCTACCATATCGATAAGCTGGAACTGGTCATTGACAATGAAATGTGGCCGCTTCCCAAATACCGGGAATTGTTGTTCGTACGTTAATATCCAAATAGTTTGTTTGATCAGAAAATGGAGAGGCTCCGGGGTTCCGGGGCCTTTTTGTTACATCGGCTGGCCGGGTACAGAAGAGAACCTCGCTTCTGTTTGTTGACTGGCGCGCTTTTTTTTCATAAATTTCTTCTCTTTTTCCATAATTGTTGAACTTAAAAAACAGTATCATGGCACTCAAAGACGCGCTGAAAAGTTTAAATGAAGCAGTTAAGGACCTGACCTCGCTGCATGTTCAGACCTTTACCGGATCTCTCAAGGTAGATATCGACAAAAGCAACGGTTTTGATGAGCTGAAAAAACTTATTGAAACGCAATCGGCCAGCGGAGAGGTGAAGCTGGTTGCCGAGTCGCTGGTGAAATTTGACGGTGATTCTTACAACTTTATCACGAGCGATATTCAAAA
Organism: Prolixibacteraceae bacterium; assembly: GCA_029975525.1. GTDB lineage: Bacteria > Bacteroidota > Bacteroidia > Bacteroidales > Prolixibacteraceae > UBA1413. Next base: position 7,734 of record JARKOX010000256.1, read on the forward strand.
TGCACCCCCGCAGGCCCTCGATATTCACCAAAACGCTGTCACTTCGGGGTTGAACAACCGGCTTGCCCTGCTCGAGCTGTTTCAGGATCTGATCAAATAGGTTTGCCGGTTTTTACAGGTTGAAATGGACTTCACTTTTCCCGAATATTCCCTCGGAACGTTTCCTCTTCAGTTGCCGCCCGAAGAGCAGGCCGGATTTGTCGATTCGGTACTGGCCGGTGTGGAGGAGAACGGACTGGTAAATATTGTTCCCGCCGGCGAGGAGCAGGCTTTCGATCTCCGCAGTCAGAAGATCCGGATGCAGACCATCGCCACCCGGTTGTGGCTGCTCGGTTATCTGTCGCAAAAACTCTCCGGACGGCAGATCGAAAAGGATTTCAGACGAAAAGGGAAGGTGCAGCAGGCGATCCGGAAATTTCAGACCGAAGCCGGGTTGACGGTCGACGGGTGGGTGGGCGACGAAACCTGGTATGCGCTCGACGCGCTGGTCAGTTTCGAGTCCGACACGCAGGTGAACCGCTGGTTTGCCGGCGACACACCGCTCCCGGTGTTGCAGCGGGCGGCTCAGCTTCGCCTGTTTTCACTGGGGTTGTACGACGAAAAACCCGACGTGGGGTTTCGGGAGTTTCCGGCCTCCGGCTTTAATCGTTTTGCCGAGGTTGTACGTTTGCTCCGGTTGAGCAGCCAGGTAATTGGTCCCGGTTTTTTCCCCAACACACTCGGGTTACTTTTCAACCAGGATCAGCTGGTGGAAGCGCTTGCGAAACAGAGCAGCAGTACCGGCGAAAATTTTACCGTTTATTTTTTTGACGATCGTGACGAACAGGAGCGCCTGGTCAACCGCTTTGTGGTGAACATGGTCAAGATTGAACTCTGGCTACTGGGGTTCGACGTTCAGATCGATGGGCGGGACGACTACTCGGTCGCCGGGATGGAGAGCCGGACGGAAGTTGGTCCGCTGGATGCGGCACTCAACCAGTATTACCGCGATTTTGAGGAGGGGCGGCTGATCAGGGCTGCAGGACAGTCCAACCGGATCACGCCGGCGTTTTTTATTTCATTGCAGAAAACTGCCGGAACGGTGACCGAAACCAGCGACGATCCCGAAGATTTGAGCCGGGAGGTGGCAGCATTGCTGGACAGACCCGGCAAAATCGAGCAGGCCTGGAATTACATCCGCGAGCGGGGCGTCAGGTTGTGGGACGGGCTCCGGCGGCTCTGGCGGTGGGTGAAGCGGCTCGGCGAAAAAGTGCTCGGTTTTTTGGAGGAGAACGTTTTCCGGGCTTTTTTCCGGTACGTCTCCAAAAGTTTTAAGATTGTGCGGAAAGCGGTTGAGTGCGTTGCCGAGTCGGTGAAAGGTTACCTCCGCGGTTTTGTCGAAGCCGGCGATCCCCGCCTTACCCTGGTGCATACCGCTGCCGATTTCGACTACACCATTTTGCTGAATCCTGCTGCCGCCCCGCCCGACCTGCAGTTTTGCGCCGCTGCGGTAAAACGGCAGTCGGAGGTTTTTCAGCTTGCTTCCCGCATCGTAGGTTTCCTGATCCGGCTTTTGAAGAGGATCCTGATCGGGCCGGCGGGTTGGGCTCAGCTGCTGGCTGAGCTTGCCCGCAGTTTGGGAGAGCTCAAACCGCTCTATTTTCAGCTGAAGGAACTGACCGGAGAGGCTGGCCCCCATTGATTCTGTCCGTAGCTTTTTTCTGATCTTTGGTCGAAAACAGCGGCCTTCTTTTCCCGTTAACTATACTATCGGGGCAGCTTCCCCGTTATCTAAAAAATCGGGAAAATAATTTACTTTTACATTCCCGGCTTTAAGGCAGGCAAAATTAAACCCCACCGTCCGGCAGGACGGGAAGTTTCCGGTTGAATTTCCTGCCTCCCGTGCGTTTAAAATATAAGTATTCAGATGAAGAACACCAGGTGGGTAATTATTCCGGTTATTGTTTTTTTGTTTGCATCGTGCACAACCAGCAAATTGGGACGTATGGCCGCCACTTCGCAGGAGATCGGCGAATATTACAAAGCCATTGAGAAATACCGCCAGGCCAACCGCAAGGAGAAAGACCGTGCCCGACGGATGGATTATGCGTTTGCGATGGGTGAGTGTTACCGGGCGATCGGTAACTACGAGATGGCCGCGTTGTATTACAACAATGCCGTGAGGCGCGGCCACCCCGATCCGAAGGCCCTGCTTTGGAATGCCGAAATGTTGCGGGCTTCGCAGAAATATGAGGATGCACTGGAAAACTACCGGCTCTACCTGGAGGCGGTTCCCGGCGATCCGCAGGCCCTCAACGGCATGGAAGCCATCCGCATGACCCAGTCCTGGATAACCAATCCCACCCGGCACATCATCAACCCGATGAAAGAACTCAACTCGCGCGAAAGCGATTACAGTCCGGTTTACCTGGGGAACAAAGACAACGACATTGTATTTACCTCTACCCGCAAAGCTGCCACCGGCAAGCGAAAAAGTATGATCACGGGGAATACCTATGCCGACCTTTTTCGCTCCCAGTTCAGCATACAGCGGCAAAAGTGGGAAGAGCCCCAGCTGCTTGACCAGAATTTTATCGTCAATACCACCGACGAAGAGGGAGCGGCAACGCTCTCCTCAACCGGCGGCCAGATGTTTTTTACCCGCTGCCGCTACAACAAAAGCCAGAATATGGGCGCCCAGATCTACTCCACCTCGCAGGTGCGCGGAAGCTGGGCCGATCCGGTGCAGCTCGACCTTTTCGGCGACAGCATTACCGTTGCCCACCCGGCCCTCTCTCCCGACGGGGCAACCCTCTATTTTGTTTCCGATAAACCGGGCGGACAGGGCGGAAAAGATATCTGGAAAGCCCAAAAAGAGGGCGGTGCTTTTAAGAATCCGGTTAACCTCGGTTCCGTGATTAACACCCCCGGCGACGAAATGTTCCCTTTTGTGCGCGACAACGGCGAGCTCTATTTTTCATCGAACTACCACATCGGAATGGGAGGACTCGATATTTTCAGGGCTTACAAAGATAAAAACGACAACTGGCAGGTTGAAAACATGGGATACCCGGTTAACTCGCCGGCCGACGATTTTGGGATCGCTTTTGTGAGCGGCAAAGAGCAGGGGATGTTTTCCTCGAACCGCAAAGGTTCGCGTGGCGACGATATCTACTCGTTTGTGGTTCCGCCGACCATTTTTCAGGTGGCTGGCGAAGTGTTTAACAAAGAGGGCAACAGCCGGCTCGACGGGGCGACGGTGCGTGTGATCGGCACCGACGGGACCAACCTGAAAATGCGCACCCAGAACGGAAAATTCCAGATGAAGCTGCAGCCCGGTACCGAGTATGTCTTTGCCGCTTTTAAAGATGGCTTTCTCAACGACAAGGGGCGTGTTTCGACCGTGGGGCTGACCGACAGCAAGGATTTTCGGGTCGATCTTTACCTGACCCCCACCGATGCGCCCATCAAACTGGAAAATATCAACTACGAATTTGGCAAGTGGGATTTGCTGCCCGGATCGATTGCGGCGCTCGACTCGCTGGCTGAGATCCTGGCGCTCAATCCCACCATCACCATCGAACTGATGGCACACACCGACCACGTGGGCAGCGAGCAGTTTAACTTTGAGCTGTCGCAGAAGAGGGCGCAAAGTGTGGTGGATTACCTCATTCAGAAAGGGGTGAATCCCAAACGGCTGGTGGCCAAAGGTTACGGTGAAACCTGGCCCAAAACGGTTACCCGCCAGCTGGCCGAGCAGTACAACTTCCTGAAACGCGGAGACGAACTTACCGAAGCTTTTATCAACAAGCTGGCAACCCCGGAACAGAAGGAGATTGCACAGGGAATCAACCGGCGGACCGAGTTCAGGGTGCTTTCTACCGATTTCCACGAAACATTTGCCCCCGAACCGGAGAAGTAAACTTTTGGGGCTGGCAGTTGCCGGCGGTCCGACCGTTGCAGGGAGGCGCGCCGGGATAAATCTGGGTGATGACCAACCGGCCTTTTCGCATGCGTTTCCGGTTCAATCTCCGTTGGCTTTCCGGTGAGTTTTCAGTTTTTCTTGATCAGTTTGCTTCCCACCTGGCAGTGAAGGCATTTTTTGGCTTCGCAGTAACGGTTTTTCAGCTGCAGCAGCGCCTGGGTTTCGAAAGCCGAGACTGGCTGCACGCCCAGCGCCTTCCATTTTTCGATAACCGAATTGTTTTCGGGCGGAAGTTGTTCGAGCCACTCCAGCGCGCGGTCTTTCAGATGAGGTTTGTTGTGTTGTTCCCCGTAAACAAACAGGAACGGGATGACGGTGTTTATAACCAGGGTGTTGACGGCCGTTTCGCCCAGCCGTTTGACGGAGTTTTTCGAGGGATAGTTGAATTTGTAGTGGCTGTTCCAGTATTCCGAAGCCTCCACGTCGAAGAGCTGCCGGATCTCTTTGAGCGAAGCTGTTTCGAGCAGTTGTGAAAAGAGTCCGGAGGAGCGGTGCAGCAAAGCTGCCAGCTGTGCCAGCCGGATCGTGGGGAAATTGACCGGCCGCAGGCGCAGGAATTTCCAGAGGTGCCCTTCCATCGGTTTTAGGCCGTATTTTTTCAGGAGAAAAGCATATTCACTGCGCAGTTGCAGGAAGTATTCGTCGCCAAGCAGCTCCTGGTGCAGGAGTCCGGCCTGGCCAAACAGCAGGGCCTCCAGCTGAAAGAGGTGGTCTTTGTGTTTTCCCGGTATCGACAGCGGCAGGGATTTGGCCAGCATTTCGAAAGGCAGTGCGTTGGTTTTAAAACCAAAATTCCGGGCGATGAACTGGTAGAAAGTTTCGTTCCAGTTGTAGTTGTTTTCGGCCAGGCGCTGTACGATCTCGCCGGTTTTCTCCTGCAGCCGTTCCACCAGCAGCCGGTTAAACCCGATTTTCAGGGCGAGATGATCCACCTGGTGAAACTGATTTTGACAGGCGATCCAGGTTTGGGCCGCCAGCAATTTCTGGTAGTTTTCGAGCAGGTGCGACGGATAGGACAGAGGCAGCGTGGGAATTTCGCCGCCGGTGGCGCGGGTCAGCGGCAGGTCGGCGTGCTGTACCACATGCAGGATGATGCTGTCGTAGGCCGGATCGGCTTGGTGGTTGTGGCGCTCCCAGTCGGAGGCCGACACATGGATCTCGACGTTGCCGGCCCACAGGGTGTCGCCGATTTTGATGCGGGCATTGAAGAAGTCGGGGCCGGCGTCGTAATTTCGCCGTCCCGGGTCGATCACTTCCACGGATTCACCGCCGGTGGTTTTTAGGTTTTCGGCCGTAAAAAGCCGCTGCTCCCACACAAACTGAAGAAATTCTTCCGTCATATCCATTGGGTTTTTCAGGTTACAACCGCACAACCGGTTTTATCCCTGTTCCGGCCCATTCTCGTTTGGTGGCGAAAGCCTGTCTGGATAAGGTTAAAAGTGCAGGTCCGCTTTGGGTTGCAGCAGGTGCCTGGCTTTTAACGTGCCTGTTTTGCGGTCACTCTAAATTACTGATTTTCCGGAATATTTCCCACAGGACGATGCCGGCGCTCACCGACACGTTGAAGGAGTGTTTGGTGCCAAATTGTGGAATTTCGAGGGCGCCGTCGCACAGGTCGATCACTTTTTGCTGCACCCCTTTTACCTCGTTGCCAAAAATTAGGGCGATTTTTTCGCCGGGCTGCGGATGGAATGCCGGCAGGCTGATGCTGTTTTGCACCTGTTCCACGGCCAGCACCCGGTATCCTTCGGCTTTGAGCCGGACGACGGCCTCCCCGGTGTCTTCGATATAGCTCCAGCTGACCGATTTTTCGGCGTCGAGGGCGGTTTTGTGGATCTCTTTATTGGGCGGGGTGGCCGTAATTCCGCAGAGGAAGATCCTTTCAATCAGCAGGGCGTCGGAGGTGCGAAAGACCGAGCCGGTGTTGTGGCAGCTCCTGATATTGTCGAGCACTACCACAACGGGCAGTTTGCCGGTTTGGCGGAACTCCTCCACCGAGAGACGGTTCAGCTCCTCCATGCTCCGTTTCTGCAGTATATTTTTTTTGGTCATTTCCGGATATTGTCAAAGGTTGATTTCTGTTCTGCGCACGGGCATGGTCATGCAGCGGGCCCCGCCGCCTCCGCGCGCCAGTTCCGAACCGGCAATGGTAACCACGCACCGGCGGTAGTCGTCG
>JARKOX010000257.1 GCA_029975525.1 Prolixibacteraceae bacterium
GCAGTTGAAGGAGTCGTACGATTTTGTGGTGAGCCGCGCCGTAACGGCCCTGCCCGAATTTACGGGATGGATCAGGAAAAATATCTCGTCTGTCTCTCAAAACTCGCTGCCCAACGGAATTCTCTACCTGAAAGGGGGCGACCTGACCGAGGAGATCAAGCCATTCCGCAGGCAGGTTTCGGTTTTTGACCTTCGTGATTATTTTGAAGAGGAGTTTTTTGAAACCAAAAAACTGGTGTACCTGCCCCTCTGAAATCAGGCAGGATGAAGGTTGTGGCTGGCTGGCGCAAAACCGGTTGAAGAATTGTCTGTTAACGAAAATATTTTACCAAAACCTAACTGATGAAGATCTATTTTTCAGGTTCGATCCGCGGAGGCCGGGAGGATGCGGAGATTTATGCCCGGTTGATTGCTTATCTGAAACAATACGGCAGCGTCCTGACCGAACATGTTGGGAATTCTCAGCTAACCCCCGGTGGCGAAGACCGTTTTTCTAAACGCGCGATTCACGACCGCGACCTGGATTGGCTGCTGGAGGCCGATGTCGTTGTGGCCGAAGCTACCGTGCCGTCGCTGGGCGTAGGTTACGAAATCGGCCGTGCGGTGGAAAACGGGGTGCCGGTGCTCTGCCTCTTCCGCCCATCGGCCGGAAGACAGCTTTCTGCCATGATTGCCGGCTCACCCAATGTTTTTTGTGTGGATTATTCAACAGAAGAGGAAGCCTGTCAGGCCATCGCACGGTTTCTGAAAAAAGTCAAATAGTTTCAGCACCCCCAAAAATGGTCATTTGCGGATAATTTCGATCTGTCCTCCCGCGCCCAGTTTGATGATACTCGAAGGTTGAGCGGGTGTTGTTTCTTCTTGCCGGAACCGGACAATGTAGTCAACCGATTTTTTGATCTCTTCCGAAATGTCATAAAAGGTGGCGGGGAAAGGCTGCCCGCTGATATTGGCTGAGGTGGAGACCAGCGGCCGGCGGAAACGGCGAAGCAGTTCGGCCGAAAATTCTTCACGGGTAAAACGGATGCCGATGCTGCCATCTTCGGCCAGCAGATTTTTGGCCAGATTTTTAGCGTTGGGATAGATTACGGTGAGCGGGGTGGAGGCCACCTCAATCAGATCCCAGGCAATGTCGGGGACCTCGTTTACGTACCGTTCCAGCAGAGCTGGATTTTCCATCAACACCAGCATGCTCTTTGAATCTTCGCGTTGTTTGATGGAATAGATCCGCTGAACGGCCGCTTCGTCGGTGGCATCGCAGCCCAATCCCCAGATCGTGTCGGTTGGATAAAGAATTACGCCGCCCCGTTTCAAAACGTCCAGGGCATTTTTCAGGTCTTCATTCATTTTTGAGTAATTTTTTGATAGAGCGACATCAAACTTTCTACCCGCACTTCGGGGTGAAACTGCTGCGCATGTTTTTTGCCCCGGTCAACCAGGTCGTTGTACAGGTTGTCGCCGCTGAGAATATCGGAAAGCAGCCTTGCCAGTTTCTCTTCGTCGTCGGGCTGGCAGTAAAGGGCAGCGTCGGCGCCGATCTCAGGCAGGCACGATACCGAGGAGGTAATTACCGGACAACCGCTGGCCATTGCTTCCACGATTGGGAGGCCGAAACCTTCGTAGTGAGAAACATACACCATGCAACGGGCCTGCTGATAAAGCGCCGGCAGGACGGAGTCGGGCACTTCCGAAAGCTGTAATACCCGGTTCTCCAGATTGTTGGTCAGGCAGTATACGGTTATTTTAGTTG
>JARKOX010000261.1 GCA_029975525.1 Prolixibacteraceae bacterium
TTGGTACCAATGCCTTGTCGCAGTTTATGGACCAAACCAACCCGCTGGCCGAGCTGACCCACACACGTCGTATGTCGGCACTGGGACCAGGCGGTTTGTCGCGTGAGCGCGCTGGCTTTGAAGTCCGCGACGTTCACTTTACCCACTATGGCAGGCTCTGTCCGATTGAAACACCCGAAGGACCCAACATTGGGTTGATTTCGTCACTTTGTGTGTTTGCCAAAATTACCGACCTCGGATTTATTGCCACACCCTACCGCAAGGCCAGCGATGGCCAGGTTGACCTCTCGGACGAAGGAGTTGTATTCCTGACCGCCGAAGAAGAGGAAGGATTGGTAATTGCCCAGGCCAACGCACAGATCGACACCAACGGTCATTTCAAAAACCAGAAGGTAAAAGCCCGTCTGGATGGCGACTATCCGCTGGTTGACCGTGAAGAGGTGGTATTGATGGACGTTGGTCCCAATCAGATTGCCTCGGTAGCTGCTTCGCTGATTCCTTTCCTGGAACATGACGACGCCAACCGTGCCCTCATGGGATCAAACATGATGCGCCAGGCGGTACCGCTGCTTCGCCCGGAAGCTCCCGTTGTGGGAACCGGTCTGGAAGGCCGCGCCGCCAGCGACTCGATGATCCTGATTAAGGCCGAAGCCGATGGGGTAATCGAATATGTAGATGCCCGCAAGATCATTGTCCGGTATGATATGACCGACGACGACAAATTCGTCAGCTTCGATCCGGAAGTGGTTACTTATAATCTGCCGAAGTATGCCAAAACCAACCAGGGGACTACCGTTGACCTCAATCCGATTGTGGAAAAAGGACAGCGCGTGAAAGCTGGTGAGGTGCTGACCGAAGGTTATGCCACACAAAACGGCGAACTGGCACTCGGCCGCAACCTGATGGTGGCTTTTATGCCCTGGCAGGGATACAACTACGAGGATGCCATTGTGGTCTCTGAACGTATCGTACGCGAAGACGTTTTCACCTCGGTACATGTCGATGAGTACAGCCTCGAAGTGCGCGATACCAAACGCGGCGTCGAAGAGTTTACTTCCGATATTCCGAACGTAAGTGAAGAGGCCACTAAAAACCTCGATGAAAACGGATTGATCCGTATTGGGGCTAATGTAAAACCCGGCGATATCCTGATCGGGAAAATTACTCCCAAAGGGGAATCAGATCCTTCGCCGGAAGAAAAACTGCTCCGCGCCATTTTTGGAGACAAAGCCGGCGATGTGAAAGATGCTTCTCTGAAAGCGTCGCCTTCGCTCTCCGGAGTTGTGATCGATAAAAAGCTCTTCTCGCGCGTGGCGAAAGACAAAAAAGGAAAACTCTCGACCAAACCGTTACTCGACCAGATCGATGAACGTTTTGACAAAGAGGTTGCCGCGTTGAAAGCAAAACTGGAAGAAAAGCTCTTTGAGCTCGTTTCTGGCAAAACCTCTCAGGGCGTAAAAGACTACTTTGGTACCGAAGTGATTGCCAAAGGAATCAAATTCACCCTGAAACAGTTGCAGGAAATCGATTATATGACGGTAAATCCGAGCAAGTGGACCACTGATAAAGATAAAAACGACCTGATTTTCAGAGTTGTTAATAACTATATCATGAAGTACAAAGAAGCCGAAGCCGTAGCCCGGCGTGAACGCTTCAATGTTACCATTGGCGACGAGTTGCCAGCAGGAATTATCCAGCTAGCCAAAGTTTATATTGCCAAGAAAAGAAAACTGCAGATCGGGGATAAAATGGCCGGTCGTCA
>JARKOX010000267.1 GCA_029975525.1 Prolixibacteraceae bacterium
CAACGGTTTTCACGCTGAAAAAAATCACCGTTCATCTCTTCAGATTCATAATGTTTCTGCAAATTGCCGTTTTATTTGAAATAAACGCTTCAGCTTGAAGAGCAAACAAAGATATTTTACCATTCTGCTGCTGCTGTTAGCCAGCTGGTCATTCCGGGTGTCGGGGCAGGAAACCTTTACCCTGAACGGAAAGATCACCGATGCGGCCACGGGTGAAAATCTCATCGGGGTGACCATTTATGTGGAGGAGGCCCAAACCGGCACCACCACCAACACCTATGGATTTTACTCCATTTCACTGCCCGCCGGGACTTACCGGGTACGGTACAGTTACATCGGCTACCTGCCGGAAGAGAAAACCATTGCCCTCAGGCAACGGCAAACAGCCAACCTGGAGCTGACCCCGCACGACGTGGAGGTCGGTGAAGTGCTCATTTCGGCCGAACGGCGCGACAAAAACATCACCTCGCCCGAGATTGGCGTGGAGCGGCTCAGCATCAAACAGCTGGGAGAGATCCCGGTTATTTTCGGCGAAAAAGATATTCTGAAAACCATCCAGCTGTTGCCCGGGATCAGCATGACCTCGGAGGGGAGCACCGGCTTTAACGTGCGGGGCGGGGCGATGGACCAAAACCTGATCCTGCTCGACGAGGCGCCGGTTTACAGCGCTTCGCACCTGGTAGGGTTCTTCTCGGTTTTTAATGCCGACGCCCTCAAAGAGGTAAGCATTTACAAAGGCGGGATTCCGGCGGTTTTCGGCGGCCGGGCTTCGTCGGTCCTCGATGTGCAGATGAAAGACGGCAACCGCAAAAAGCTCTCCGGCTCGGGCGGGATCGGCCTGATTTCGATGAAAATGACCCTCGAAGGGCCGCTCTCCGACCGCATGTCGTTTCTTGTTTCGGGGCGCCGCACCTACGCCGACTGGGTCGCCAAAGCCCTGTTCCCCGACAGGATGGTGAGCAACGATCTCTCCCTCTACTTTTTTGATCTGAATGCCAAGGTAAACTACCAGCTCGACGACCGGAACCGCATTTTCCTGTCGGGCTACCTGGGACGCGACGTTTTCGGCTTCACCAACATGGGCACCAGCTGGGGAAATATCACCGGCACACTGCGGTGGAACCACCTGTTTGGCGAAAAACTCTTCTCCAACAGCTCCCTCATCTACAGCAATTACGACTATGCCTTCCGGTTTGAACAGAACGACCTGAAAATGAGCTCCGGAATTGAAGATTTCAACTTCAAAGAAGACCTGACCTGGTACCCCAACCCGCGCAACACCCTGAAATTTGGGCTGAACCTTGCCCGCCACACCTTTCAGCCGGGGCAGCTGACCTCGGGCCGCAACAGCAACCTGGAGATCATCCTGGAAAAGATGCAGGCTTACGAAAGCGGCCTTTACTTGCAAAACGAACACCGGCTGGGCGAAAAAGTGTCGGCCAGCTACGGCATACGTCTTTCGGCCTTCCACCAGGTTGGCCCCGGGTCGGCCCTGCGGTTTAACGAACAGAACCGGGTTACCGACTCGCTTTGGTACAAAAAAGGGAAGATCATGCAGGAATACTACACCGCCGAACCGCGCTTCTCACTCAATTACCGCACTTCGCCGGCCAGTTCGGTGAAAATTTCGTGGAACCGGATGGCCCAATACCTGCACCTGCTCTCCAACAGCACCTCGGGATCACCCACCGATATCTGGATTCCGAGCAGCAACAATATCAAGCCGCTGATCATCGACCAGCTCTCGGGCGGCTATTTTCACAATTTCGCGGAAAACAGTATCGAGTCGTCTGTGGAACTCTACTACAAAAAGATGGAGCAGGTGACCGATTATGAAGATGGCGCCGACCTGGTGCTGAACAAGTACATCGAATCGCAAATCCTGACGGGAAAAGGGCGCAGTTACGGGGCTGAGTTTTATCTCAAAAAAAAACTGGGCGGCTTTACCGGCTGGATCAGCTATACGCTTTCGCGCACCGAAAACAAAATCGGGGGGATCAACCAGTTCCGGTGGTACCCGGCCAAATATGACAAAACGCACGACGTGTCGGTAGTGGCGGGCTACCGGCTCACGCCGCGGCTAACCCTCTCGGGCGTGTGGGTGTATGCAACCGGCAACGCCGTCACGTTTCCCAGCGGAAAATATGTGGTCGACAACCAGCAGGTACCTTACTACACCGAACGCAACGGCTACCGGATGCCCGGTTATCACCGGATGGACGTCAGCCTCACCCTGACCGGGAAACGCACCCGCAAAGTTGAATCGGGATGGGACTTTTCGGTCTACAACCTTTACAACCGCTACAATGCCTACGCCATCCGGTTCCGGGAGAGCGAAACAGCTCCCGGCACCACCGAAGCGGTCCGGCTGAGCCTGTTCGGAATTGTCCCGTCGGTTACCTATCATTTTAAATTCTGAAAAATATGTCCGGAAGAGTCTTCATCCTGCTCGTTTTGACCGCACTGGGATTTACCGGCTGCGAAAAGGTGATCCCGATGGATCTGAACAGTGCCGATCCGGCAGTGGTAGCCGAAGGGATCCTTTCGCTCAACGAACCCTGCACCGTGCGGCTGACCCAAACCACCAGCTATTTCGGCGATGAGGAACCGGCCTTCCTGGAGTCGGCCGAGGTGGTGCTCCGGGAGAGTACCGGGCGCTCCGAAACGCTGCTGTACAAAGGGAATGGCTGGTATGCCGGAAAAACGATCAAAGGAAAAGAAAACCAGGTCTACAAACTGCAGATCACCCTCGGCGAGAAGAGCTGGTCGGCGATAGCCAAAATGCCGGCAAAAACCCGGATCCTGCAGCTGGCAGCCAGGGAAAACGCCTATTCGCGGCCCGGCGCGTCGGGGAAATACCAGCTCGAATGTACCTTCAGCGACACCCCGGACGTCAAGGAATACTACCTGGTCCGCTACTTCAAAAACGGCAAACTGCTCAACGACTATTACACGCTGGTCTCTGATTTTATTTCGGAGAACAATACCATCTCGTTTACCTCGCGGATGAACACCTTCGATCCGGGCGACCAGGTAGAGGTCCGCGTCTATTCGGTGGATGTAAATGTGTACAACTATTTCAGCATGCTCGACGATGTGCTGGGAGAAGGGATGGCCCTGTCGGCAACTCCCTACAACCCGGTGAGCAACTTCAGCAACGGCGCGTTGGGTTATTTTGCTGCCTGGGCCTACGATTCCATGTCGATCACCCTGCAATAAAAACAAAAACCTCCGGAAAACGGGAATAATTTTTCCGCAAGGGAAACTGTGTAATACGCCATGACAAATTAAAGAAATCCCGTCTCCGGAGGCCTATCAAAAGCTTTTTCCAAAAAAGTTTCTGAGAACATTGTCAGTGAGTTAAACAACAAAAACAGGAAGTTGTTTGGTTGGCTGGGAATTCTTTTGGAAGTTATTTTAAATAGCTGCCGTTTTACCCCCAAACGGTGAATGGAAGGCTGCGCCAGGCAAACCCCTTCCGGTTCTCGCAGGTGGTTCCAAAATAATTTTTTCATATTCCCGGCAGCCGGGCAGAGCGGCTTTTTTTTAATACCGCAGAAGAGGGAAAAACGATGCGCACGAAATGAGAAACTGGTGCGTACGAAATTATTTTTTCACGGCATCGTTTTTTTCACCGGACGGCTGGGAGGTCCGGACGGGTAACCGTAACCTGGAAGTTATTGGGCGGGGGCGCTTTCCGGCGGTGTGAACAGTGAGGAAAAGGGCAGCCAATTACCGGCTACCCTTTTCTCTATTTTCCTGAATTAACGCTGAATCAGCAACTGCTGTTTATACGTTTTCCCATCTTTCAGCAGATGAAGAAAATATTTACCCTCCGGTAAATCGCGGACCGGAAGGTTCAATTTCAACTGGTCTGACTGCACCGTTTTCAACAAGCCTCCCTGTTCACTCCACAGCTGTATCTGATAACTTCCAAAGCCGTTGTTTGAACCCGCTTGTTCAATTTTTGTTTTGCCGGCCACCTCCGAAACTTCTGCCTCTGGAATCAGGGTAAGCTCCACGTAACTGCCGGCGGGATTGGGTGAAGCTACCAGGTAATATCCTCCGCACGAAACGCCATTAAGAATAATTGCCGGAGCCAGGTAATTCCCCCACCCGCATTGGTTGCGTGCCCTGACAGTAACCGACACCGGATTGTCATACCCATAATAAGGGGCTGTGAGCTGGACATTTTGCTTCGGAATATCAGGAAAAGGATCCATCGGGTGTTGAACAACCTGCCAATTCCCGGCCTGCCAGCCATACTCCAAAATCCCCCCGAATGAATTCCAGTTGATAATACCATCGTTAGGCCGGTTGGTACAAATCTGATTACCTCCCGGATAATAAGGGCCAATGTTAATGATGTCTATGATTTCAGGAGTTGGAGTTCCTACCCAAACCGCTTTATTGGCTGTTGCAGTTGCTCCCGAAGGAGTCGTTACTGTTAACGAAACTGTTGCTGTTCCATTTTGCGAAGTCCCTTGCACAGTGTACTGCGAAGTTCCGTTGCCGCTAACTTCACTTAAAAGGTTGGAGATGTTCCAATTGTAGTTCAAATCGATATGGGTAAAACCGGTCTCTGAAAGTGTTTGTTGAGAACCGTTGCATATTGCATCGGAACTGCCTGAAATTACAGGGGGAATTAATTCGTAGTATTTTATTATAGCATTTGGATAAAATGGACATTGTGCTGGAGTATGCCTTACAAGCGGTCCCCATGACCATTTTGAGATGAAGTACGATGAATTTGATGTGGTTAAAGCAGAATGGTCTCTGGGAAAATAAGAAACCTTAAGGTAAGCACGGTTATTTGTGCTTACCTGCCTATAAGATGGATTGCCGCCTGAATAACTTGAAGAATAATATTTTTGAACATTGTACGTTGGATTCCCATAGTAATCAATATTATTTATCCAGCGTAAATTAACTTGAGACATATTGCCTTCAACATTATACCACACATAACCATGACAGTTATAATATTTTGTTGAATTTTCTATTATCTCGCAATTATACCCATTTGTCCAATTAAAATTTTCAATAGCAATGTCATTTGCATCAAAATCATTGTAAATCCAGTATCTAAAACTCAGCGCATCAACATTTACTCCGGTAGGAGTTTGTACTATTGTTGTCTCATACTCATAATCATATTGCCCTTTTACCATTAGGCAAGTTGAAAGCAATACTATTAAAACTAAAATATGTTTATTCATAGTATAAAATTTAATGTTGCTTTAAAAAAGATTCTACGTATTTTTTAATTGTATCGCCATCCGCAACATAATAAAGGCTATTTAAATCTCCCTTCAAAAAAGCTTTTATATCGTTACGGCGTTGGAGAAAATCTAAAAATGGTTGGTACCCGTCGAGCTTTAAAATGTTGCCAATAAGGTATAGGTTTGTTATTTGCGAAGGGCCGCTATAGTCATGCATTTCTTTTATTTTCAATTTCTCCATTCCAATTTCAATAAGTTTCTTTCGCTCTTCTTTCGTAAGATTTCTTCCCATTGGATCAAATGCCAGGGTTACTTCCATAATTCGTAAAGTTTGCATGAACCTTCCCTTCTCGATACTTGTCCACGAAGGGTCGATGTTGGCTGGATTGATCGGTTCGTATCTTGATAAAAATTTTGTAGCGCAATCTTTTTTCTGCAGCAATTGCCCAAAACCATTGAACTCACTTACTGCCTGGCTTAATCCTTCGTTTATGTTATTAAATGCAAAAATTGTAAACAGAATGGGATAATCAAGATAAGTATCAACCAATCCAATGGTACACATAGTGTTCAGGATTTCTTTGGGTATCTGGCATACCTCAACCATCGCCTGGTGGGAATTGAGTTCTTTCCATTCTTCCATGCCTGGCCTGATTGGAAAAATATATTTGTCAGAAACGCTTTCAGCCTCTATACAGGAACAACATTTTAATGTTTCCTTTTCGCATGAAATAATCAAAACAAAACTTATTATGGCAAAAACACTCAAGTTTTTCATTTTCAATTACTATTATCATTAAGATAGTCAATGGTTATTTTTTTTAAATCCTCAATCATTTCTTTGTCCGAAAGAATGATAGCATTTGAGAAATATTTGTATTTTTCAAATACCGTGTTTATTTGAATGTATTTATCAAATTTTATGTTTTCAAGAACTCTGCACATTACGAGAGAAGTTGTTTGGGTGCTGAATGTTGAAAAACCATATTGTTTTTTCTCTTCCAATTTTACCAATGATTCCTCTAACAATTGTTTTATTTCTGCTTTCGTGAATTTTTCAATAATTTCTTTTTGAGAAAGAACAAATTCAATAAAGAAGATATTTTGAATATGCTTTCCCTTTTCAAGTGATGTTGTTTTGAACAAAATTACTTGAGGTTTTATTGCTTTGTATAACTCCAACAATACATTTCCAGCATCATCCCTTTTAAATAACTCCTGAAAACCATTAAATTCGGTTGACACTTGATTAAATCCTAATTGAAGATTATTAAAAGCTTTCATTGTGAAAAACAGAGGGTAATTTAAACAAATTTGAGCCAATTCTTTTGTAGAAATAAAGGATAAGGTTCCAGCTGGAATCTGACAAATTTGAACCATTTCTTGATGTGAGCTAAGCTTTTTCCACTCCGCGCTCCCCGGCTTCACCGGGTAGTCCCAGGTAACCTTTTCCTGGGCAAATGAAATTAGTGGGACTGCAATAAAAAAAAAGATAATTATTCCCTTTATAAAGTTTAAAGTTTCTGATTTCATGTTTTTTAGTTTTTTTGTTGTTGTGATCGCAAGCTGTGAGCTCTTGGCATTCAAAAGTACTTTTGGTATTCCCAGCGTAGCAGGTTGCCGGGTAAAAAAGAGCAAAAACAAGGTGCAGTGCTTGGCAAATTTTCCGGATTGAGCCATTTGGTCACCATCCGGTAAAATGTTCGGCTTCTTATTGGCCCGCTGTCGGCGGGGCTTCGGGGGCGAGGGAGTGTTTTTGCAGGATCCATTTCCGTCTGGTTTGGTAGTTACAAGGTAGCCAATTAATCGTTGTGATTGGCATTTAAACTCCTGTTTTACAACAGGACTAAGTTATGCGCAGTAATCTGCCGGTTCGTTGTTTTGGGTAAGATGGGAAAAGCTGGGGAAAGGTTGCGTGGGGCTGGTAAAAAAAACGAGGCTGTCTGAAAAGAGATTTTAGGTTTTCAATCGCTTAGACTTGGTAAGTAACAATATCTTTAAAACCCCTCAATTCCCTGCAGGAGACTTCCCAGCCGCCCCTTCAGGGGAAGTTGGGAGGGGCCAAACAAAGGCGCGATTACAATTTGCAAGTTCTGTAAATAAAAACCTGACTTTTCAGACAGCCCGTCTGGTACGGAGGCCGGGAGTGGCCTATTTCAACGGGGCGGCAAAATTGAGCACATCCTGGGCGGTAATCTTTTTGTCGCACAGGATGATCAGCCGCTCAATGACGTTACGGAATTCGCGGATATTGCCGGTCCACTGAATATTCTGCAACTCGGCAATGGCCTCGGGGAGGATTGTTTTTTCGGGCATTCCGTATTCCCCGCAAATCTGGCTGATGAAATGGGCGGCCAGCAACGGAACGTCCTCGATCCGTTCGTTCAGGGTTGGCACGCGGATAAGGATAACGCTGAGGCGGTGGTAGAGGTCTTCGCGGAAGTTGCCCTTTTCGATCTCTTCCGAGAGGTTTTTATTGGTGGCGGCCACCACGCGCACATCCACCTTAATGGCGCCATCGCTCCCCACACGGCTGATGATGTTTTCCTGAAGGGCGCGCAGCACTTTTGCCTGCGCCGACAGGCTCATGTCGCCAATCTCATCCAGGAAAAGGGTCCCGCCGGTAGCCTGTTCAAATTTCCCTTTGCGCTGTTTCACCGCCGATGTAAACGCCCCTTTTTCGTGGCCAAAAAGTTCGCTTTCGATCAGTTCCGACGGGATGGCGGCGCAGTTAACCTCAACAAAAGGGCCGGCAGCCCGGTGGCTCATGTCGTGGATGCGGCGGGCCACCAGCTCTTTGCCGGTTCCGTTGGAGCCGGTAATCAGCACCCGCGCGTCGGTGGGCGCCACGCGGTCGGCCATCTCAATAACCTTGTGGATTGCGGCCGATTCGCCAATGATCTCAAACTTCTTGTTGACTTTCTTTTTCAGGATTTTGGTTTCGGTAACCAGGTGTGATTTGTCCATCGCATTGCGGATGGTAATCAGCAGGCGGTTCAGGTCGAGCGGCTTCTCGATAAAATCAAACGCCCCTTTTTTGATCGATTCCACGGCGGTATCGATATTCCCGTGGCCCGAGATCATCACCACCGGCGTGTCGGGCGCCAGGCCGCCCAGCTTCTCCAGCACTTCAATCCCATCCATGCCGGGCATTTTAATATCGCAGAGGATGATGTTGTATTCGCCGTTTTTTACCTTCTCAATTCCTTTGGGCCCGTCTTCGGCCAGGTCAACTTCGTACTTTTCGTACTCCAGGATATCTTTCAGCGTATTGCGGATGCTCCGCTCGTCGTCAATTACCAGTATGCGTGACATAGTCTCTTTTGTTTGAGATAAAGATGTAAAAATAACCCGCCGGTTTCACAAATAAAAACCGGCAAAAATAAAAAACCCGGAATAACTCCGGGAATTGGTGTGCGCAACATTTTTTCGTGTCCCCGGCGAAACTGCCGGTCTGGCTTGTAAACACCAGGTAGGAAAGCTGTTGTCAGCAGCCTCCCTGCACCGATTTCTTCTTTTTCTGGGCTTTCACTGCCGGCACCGCCGCAGCTTTTGACTCCGGAGCAGCCGCCTGTTCGACCGACGCGCCGCCCAGCGCCGCCGATGCGCCCTGACGGAAATTGTACCTGGCCATCTCTTCATTCGGACTGGTTGCAGCCGGTTTTTGCGGGTTCATAATGGTTTCGGCCCAGTAGTTTAACCCGCCCTCCAAAACGTAATTGTTCTGGTATCCCAACTGCCGGGTGATCATCCAAGCCTGGTTGGCCACATTCGAACTATTGGAATAAAAGACATTCACCTTCACATCCTGGTTGAGGATATCCTCGTATTCAGCCGACAGAAGGTTTTCCAGCGGAATGTTGATGGCGCCGGGCAGGCTGAACTTCTCAAACTCGTGGCTGCTGCGCACATCGATCAGCTGCAGCGAGGGGTCTTTCTCCACCATCAGTTGGGCAACTGCATCGGGCGTCATAAACTGAGTGCCCTCCTTCACTTCGGAAAGCAGCTCTTCGGCCGTCAGCTTGTAAGGTTTGGTGGTGTTTTCGGGGACGGCGGCAATGATAATTCCCAGCGGAATTACAACAGCGGCCAGGATCAATCTTCCTTTCATAATCTTCCGTTTTTTATTTTCAACAAATTGAAAATGAAAAAAGTTTCACTTCTGATTCAGCTTATAATCGTCGCGGGCAAACCGTTTTTCGGCCCACTCGCCCACCCAGAACATCCCGAGCGCAACCAGGATAATCAGCAGGGTCATCACTCCGCGCGAAAGCCCCAGTACCGAACTCAGCAGTGGCGATCCGAGGTACTTGGCATTGAAAAAGTTTTCCCACAACGGATACGCTTCGGTGAAGAGGAGCACCCCCAGAAATATGCCGCCGATAAAAGCCAGCGCATCCAGCTTTCCGATCGAAGCGGCGCAAAACGAGGTGCCCGGACAATATCCGCCAAGGATAAACCCCACTCCCATAATAACCCCGCCGCCAATGGCCGACCACAGATAGGTGGGGTTGATATAGATCAGGCTGAGGTCGATCCAGCCAAAAAGGCTCATAAACAGCAGTCCCAGCATCCCGGTGATGGCCGCGGTAAAAAACACCTTCAGCACGGTGGTGTCGTAACCGTAAAACATGCCGGCCAACCGGCGGCTCGACGAAAAACCGTTACTTTCGAGTACAAATCCAAAGCCGATCCCGATCAGGAATGCCAGAAAAAGGTTGGTGTCCGGCGATATGATTTCATTTGCAACTAATGGTCCCATAACAATGTTGTTTAAGATGGTTATTGAAAAAGTAACTGCGGCCTACAACCACAGTTTGCGGGCAAAATAGGCCAGCGCAAAGGCGGTTCCGAAGATAGCGGCCATGGTGACAAACCCGCCCAGCGAGAGCACGGCCATTCCGGTAAGCGCCGATCCGCTGGTGCAGCCCCGCCCCAGCTGAGACCCCAGTCCGAAGAAAATCCCGCCCACCGTTGCTGCAATCAACCGGATCTTTCCCGAAACATGCGGCCCCTTTTCCACCGAAAACTTCAGCCGCCCGGCGATGGCCCCCGAAAGGAAACCGCCCACCAGCACGCCCAGCATTTCGAACACCAGCCACGACTTCAGCGAATCTTCGCTGTGCTGTTTGTAATAAACCGCATTTTGTGCGTGTTGCGGGGCTACCGTTTCCACACCGGCCACCACCACGCTTTTTACGGCTCCGCTGGCGCCCAGTCCCCGTCCCGAAACCCAGAAAGCGACGATCAGCACCAACCCCAGCAAAACGCCGCCCAGGTAGGGATTCATGTATTTTTTGGGTTCTCTGTTCTTACTCATACGACTTTATTTTATGATTTTTTATTCTGCCATTCACAACATCTTTTCAATAGAGCCAGCGGCTCATCTGCCCGGCATAGGCAATGATAAACCGGAGCATGAGGCTGCCAAAAAGCACCAGCACCACCGGAATGATCACCGGAATTTTGAACTTCCGCAGTTCCAGGAATTCAAGAACGGCCGGAAGCAGCATGCCCATCACCACCACAAATCCCCAGAACGGCGCGGTGTAGGGTCCGCCCAGGAACAGGTTGGCCGCGTCGATCTGCACCTGGGTGCTGGCCAGAAACCCCATAAACATGTGGACAATCAAAAACAGTTCGATCCCGATCAGCATCACGTCGATTTTGGCCAGGCTGATCCGCTCGTGGTGCGTCCGCGAAAAGAGGATGATGACGGCGGCCCCGGCCGAAAGTCCGGAGGTGAGGAACAGCGGCCCCAGGATAGAAGTGTTCCAGAGCGGACGGGCATTGAAGGCCGAAAACAGGATACCGGTGTAAATCCCCAGAATCACGGAAAGGATTACCATGATCCAGGCCAGCACCTGTTTCTGCTGAACGAAAAATTTCTCCAGCTCTTCCAGAAAACCAAATTTCCACTTCCACTTCGGAAAAAACTCACGGATGTGGATGGCTGCCCACACAAACGACAGCGGAGTGATCCCCATCAGCGTCCAGGCGCCCCACGACATGGGCGACTGCAATTTGATGGTGGTGTAGAGCTGCCAGAAGTAGAGTTTATGCCGCAGGTCGAGGAAGAGCGCCCCCAACCCGATTACCAGCAGGAATGGCACAATAACCGGTGCGCGGCGGACTGCTCCGGCAAATTTCTCCTCTTTCCCCAGAATGGTGTACAATCCGGCAAAAAACAGGATGCCGGCCGCCAGCCCTCCCAGGAAAAGGTAAAGCGGAATGTGCCAGTGCCATATCTCCAGGTGGGGATCGATATGCGGGTTCATCCGGCCGCTGGTGATAATTTCTTCTCTCATAAACAGCTGGTATTAGATAAGGTAATAAACATGAGGTTGGGTCCCGGCTTCCGGAATCAGGGTTTTGAATTTCCGTTTTTTCAGGACTTTGCTTACCGCACTGTTCGGGTCGTCGAGGTCGCCAAAATACATGCACTTGGTCGGGCAAACGGCCACGCAGGCGGGCTGTTCACCTTTCCGGATGCGGTGGATGCAAAAGGTACACTTGTCCACATATCCGTCGGGATGCGAATAACGGGCGTCGTAAGGACAACTGGCGATGCAGGCGCCACAGCCGATACATTTGTGCGGGGTAACCAATACCACCCCGCCTTCCTCATAATGACTGGCCCCGGTCGGACAGCAACGCACGCAGGGCGAATTGTCGCAGTGGTTGCAGCGTTCCGAACGGATTTCAATTTCCAGCTGCGGATAGGTGCCGTCGGTGACCTCGACAACCCAGTCGCGGCAATAACCGATGGGAACATTATTTTCGGTCTGGCAGGCCACTACACAGTCGGAACAGCCCACACATTTTTTGGTGTCAATCGCCATGGCGTATCTCATGATCCGGCCTCCTTCCCGTCTGTCGGTTCATCCGTAACAAAGGTTACAAAATTGCCGCGCATGCCGGTTCCTCCCATCACCGGGTCGACATGCACGCGGGTTACCAGTTCGGTATCGTTTACGCCCCTCCCGTGGGCACGGCTCAGCCGCGGATTGTTGTGGCCAAAACCATGCACCATATAAACCGAATCCCAACGGATACGTTCGGTGACCCGCACTTTGATTGCAAAAGTGGAAACCTTTCCATCCTGGTTTTTCAGCTTAACATACTGCCCGGTCTTCAGCCCCCACAGTTTGGCGACCTTCGGATTTACCCACAAGGTATTTTCATCCATCAGATCGGTCAGGTTCGGGTTGTTGGCGGTACGGCTGAAAGTGTGAACCGGCGCCCGCCCGTAATTGAGGCGGTAAAAACCTTCCGGCGGTTCTTCGTGAGGGGTGTAAACCGGCATCGGGGCAAAACCTTCGGCTTCCAGGTCGGAAGCGTACAATTCAATTTTTCCGGAATTGGTATTAAAGGTAACCTCTTCGCCCGGAGCAAAATAGAGATCATCGTACGAACGGGGAAATTTTTTCACCCCCATCCGTTTCATCTCATCGAGCGATGAGCCAATCTGCTTCAATTGCCAGTCGAGAACCTCCTCCAGATCATTCCAGGGGAACCACGCCTCCAATCCCAGTTTGCCGGCCAGCTGTTTGGCCATCCACCAGGCTGGTTTTGAATTGTATTTGGGCCTGGCAGCAGGCATCCGGAGGGCAATATTCGGTTCGCGGTGGGGCGACTGCCGGATCATATCGTACCGCTCGAGATAGGTACATTCGGGAAGGACAACATCGGCATAACCGGTAATTTCAACCGGCATGGTATCGACGACCACCAGCAGATCCAGCGCATTGATCGCGTCAATGGTTTTTTGCTGATCGGGAAGGGCGGCCATCAGGTTGGTGCCGTTCACAATCCAGGCTCTGATGTTACACTCCCGTTCGACCGACGGAATGGTTGCATCACACAAGCCGTTACTCACCACTTCGTTGGCCAGCCGGTATTTTCCCTGGTAGGCATCCTGCGGCATCCGGTTGGGCTTCGGAAATGGCGGAACCGGATAATCGGGCAGTTTCATCTTTTCCGGATTGTAAAAACCTCCGCGCCGTCCCCACGATCCCAGCAAGGCATTCAGGATGGCCACGCCCCGCAGGCGCTGGGTATCGTCGCCATACCAGGTTACGTGGCGACCAGGATGGACAATCACCGCGGGCGAGGCATTGCGCATTTCGCGGGCCGTTTCGCGGATCACATTCGGATCGATGGTGGTAATGCCGTAAGCCCATTCAGGGGTAAACGGCTGTACGTGTGCTTTTAGCTGCTCGAACCCGGTGGTGTATTTCTCTACATATTCCTTATCGTACCATTCATTTTCAATCAGCACATTTATCCAGGCCAGCAGCAGGGCAATGTCGGTTGCCGGTTTGATGGGCAGCCAGTATTTTGATTTGCTGGCAGCCGTCGAATAGCGCGGATCGACCGTGATAATGGTTGCCCCCTTGTCAATGGCGTCCGACATCTCCTGCACCTGCCCGTTGTGCATATTTTCGCCCAGGTGCGAGCCGATCAGCACCAGGCAGCGGGTATCGCGAATATCGGTCCGTTCGGGAGAATAGATGATATCGCCGAAAGTGGTGATAAAAGCAACTTCGCGGGGGCCGCGGCACTGTGCAAACGACGGGGCCGAGATAGTTGCCGACCCAAAAGCTTTCAGCAG
Source organism: Prolixibacteraceae bacterium (assembly GCA_029975525.1). GTDB lineage: Bacteria > Bacteroidota > Bacteroidia > Bacteroidales > Prolixibacteraceae > UBA1413. The sequence continues at coordinate 13,837 of JARKOX010000267.1, forward strand.
ATGCCCAAAATGGGCGCCTCCCGAACCATGCGTAAACAGCGCCACACATTCGGGACCCTGTTCGGCGGCTATCTTTTTCAACTTTTCAGCAATGTAATCGAAGGCCTCGTCCCAGGTCGCTTCCCGAAAAGTATCCTTTCCCCGCTCGCTGGTGCGGATCAGCGGGGTTTTCAGCCGGTCTTCGTCGTGGTACATGCCCACGCCGCCGGTTCCGCGCGGACAGAAGCGGCCGTTGCAGTGAGGGTCGTCGTCATTGCCGGTAATCTTCTGAATCTCCCCGCTGTCGTTTTTATACACCCACCCGGCACATTGCCAGAAACAGACTTCACAATAGGTGGGCGTCCGAAGGGAACCTTCCGAAGCCGGGAAGCGCAACGGTGCGTCTCCGATAACTTCTGAATAAAGATATTTTGCCCCGAGCGCTACTCCCGCAGTGCCAAGGGTCGAAATTTTAATAAATTCTCGCCTGGAGTTTGACATGATTATTCCTTTAAACCACTAACTGAATTTCCTGTACATCCAAATATCTAAAAATATACATAAATAGAATTCGAGATTGTTTCTAAAATCATTCATTTTGTAAAGCAACCTTCCCCTCGTCTACATACAGCTGACTTTCAACTCCTATTGAACCAACTGGGGATCGCAAAATTTTCCAATCGTGAATAAATTTATAATCAATCTAAATTCTGGTCTTCCAAAAAATCAGGTTCGCCGCAAATCTTCGGGAGTGTTGAAGTTGAGAAAGAGCCTCGGGTTGGCTTTGATCCAATCTTCGGCAGGGGCCAGGGTGGTTTCCAGGGCCAGCAGAAGGTTCTGCATTTTGAAATCGCCTTTATCGAGCTGAGCGCGGAAAACTTCCGCTGTGCGGCGATGGTAAAAGGCAACCAGCGGCTCCTTTCCGTTTCGGTGAACCGGGACCACACAATCGTTGGCGTGCCCCAGAAAACTTTTCAGGTAACCAATAAATTCGGGGGTTACAAACGGCGAATCGACGCTGATGACAAAATTCCAATCGGAAGGAGATCTGAGCAGGCAGGAGTAGATTCCTCCGGCAGGTCCGCAGCCGGCTCTTTCGTCGGAGACAAGTTCCACGCCGGCCGGAAGTGGGTAAAGAACATTTGCGCTCACCAGCAGGTGATCAAAAATTGGGGTGAGCAGATCGATGGTGTGTTGCAGCAACGTTTTACAGTACCATTGCATAAGGGCTTTGTCGGTTCCCATGCGGGTGCTGCGGCCGCCGGCCAGTATAATGGCTGAAAAAGAAGAGGATCCAATCTGCTGCTTTTCCATAAACCTGGTTTTAGCCAAATGTAGGAAACAGAAAGCAATTTCTGATGTAAAATTCAAAAACAATCCGTTACCTTCAGGACGTTTTTTCGTCAAAATACAGCTAAACCAAAGGACTATGAACAGAAGTAAAAAAATCCAGCGCCAGGGCAACCAGATGGCCCTTTTTATCAGCCTGATTATTATTCTTGCCCTGCTGTTGCTGCTCTACTATTTGTAGGACAGGGTTCAGGCCGCTGTCCGTGCCGGAAAAGCGCTCCGCTGCACAAGAAAATCACCAACCATCTCTGTCGAAATCAGTTTGGCACCGGTTAACCCAACCGGGCAGGTACTGTTTTTTTGCTAAAATTTCAGGGAAACCAATCCACTTTGGGGCAAAGCCCTGAAAAAGGATTTTGCCTCATTTTTAGGGATAAAAACGGTGATTTCAGGATAATATGCAGGCATGCGGAAACTCAGCAGGGCCTGGTTGATCTCTTTCAGCTTTTTCGAATGGCGGCGTAAACGGTATTGTATGGTTGACCAGTCGGTTTTACCAAACTGCCTGTCGGATTGCACAAAGCTGACGATAAAGGTGCTGTCTAACTGAAAATGCCATTCAATAAATTCCTTCACCCGCGAAGTGTCGGTCACTGTAATATTCTGGGCAGCTTCCAGGGAATCCTTCGGGGCTTTTTTAACCGTGATGGGTTCTTTTACAATTGATCCTTCAATTTCGGTAATCGAAAAGGGATTGGAAAAAAACTTTTCATACGCAGCCGGATGAATTGACCTGAAAAAGCGGGAGATTTCGGCTTCATCAAATTTTGTCTGACGCAGCACAACCCCTTTCATTTCGAGTTGGACCAGGCTGTCGCCGAAATTGATGGTCATCCCGATCGAGTCGGAGTCTGACATTTTCACCCGCGCATTCAGCAGTGACTTCTGCCGGATCAGGTTCCACTCTTCGGCCGAATACGACAGGGAATCGCCACCCGGCGCATAAGTTTGGTGAAGCTGTTTCAGTTTGTGTTTGACCGAAAAGACATAAACGCCGGTGAAAACCAGCAGGTACACCAGCAGCACCGCCGGAATTATTTTCAGCAAAACCAAACCTGCGATCCGCCGGCTTAAAGATTTTTTCGCATCCTGTTTCATGTATCAATATTTTATGTGGCGGCTACAGGCAGATATCCCGCGCCAGCCTTTTCTTTCCAATCAATAAATAAATACTTTAGCGCCTACCGGAAGGGTTTCATAGACATCTTTCAGGTCGGCATCGTTCATACGGATACAGCCATGTGTGACGGGCAGTCCCAGGAAACGCTGGTACAACGTTCCGTGAATAAGGTACCCGTCTCCCAGCGCCAGGGCATAATCGCCCAGTACGCCCTGTTCGTAACGCGAAGGATCATTGGCCGGCGGAATGGGCAGCCCCTCTTCCACAAATGCCCAGTCGGGCTTACGCCAAACCGGATTGGTAATTTTCCCGCGAATACGGTAATCTCCCCGCGGCGTTTTGAATACCCACTTGTTGTCGCCTTCCCCTTCGAGACTGATATAGCTCCCGGTTGAGCAGAGCCCTTCGCGCATCAGCTTCCGGTTTTTATACAGATAAAATTTATTTTCGGTGGTGTTGACAATCAGATAAGCGTTGCCCGGTGTCAACCGTTCAATTTTTCGTTCCAGCGCAGTAATGTCGGTTTGCAACTTTTTAATGGCTTTCTCTCTCCCCTCTTCGGCAACCAACTGCCGCTCGGTCTTTCCGGCCGGCAGGAAACATTCGGCAAGCCAGGGAGTTGCAAACAAAAGGAATGGTACAAAGAGGATATAAAACAGGACAATGGCAAAAAATCGTACCAGGGGTCTTTTCAAAAACCCTGTTTTCTGCTGTTTTTTGCCTTTGTAGTTGGCCTCTGCACCTGTGGTGGCCTGGTCATTTTGCAAGTTCATCTTCCATCCAGTTTTGAAGTGTTTTTAAAGAGCCTACAATGGTCACCGGTGTATTTACCGAAACCATCCTGAAAAGAACATCCATGTCGGAGTTGGTAAGTGCCACACAACCGTTGGTCCAGTGAAAGTCGCGCCCACCGTGTCCATGTATTTCGATGAGGCCGCCAATATCGGTTTGGGCAGAGAACTTACCTTCTGCAATATTTTTTTTATACCTGACCCGGTCATCCTGGTTCGGGTAATTGAGCAACAACGCTTTGTGGTAAATAGTTCTGCGACGATCCTTTTTTTGCACCACATAGTAGTTTCCCTCGGGAGTAGCCTGGTCGCCTTTGTACTCTTTGTTTCCAATCCAGTTGGGGCCAAATTCTACTTTAAATTTACGCTTCAGGTCGCCGCCAGCGTACAGCAAACACTCCTGGGCCATTTTGTCCACCACAATCACTTCCGAATTTTGGCGTCTGGAAGTGGCAATAGCCTGTTCAACCCAGGACTTCCACTTGGGATAGGAATCGAAATAACTCTCCATCATCTCCCGTGCCTGCAAATTCGACTGGTCGAACAGTTGCACCGCCTGCCCCAATTTCTCTTCGGCGGTATGGAACTCCGCTTTTCCCCGGGCAATTTTAGCTTCGGAGAGAAGCATTTTGGCCCGGTTAAAATGCTCTCTGGTTTTTTGAGGGATGGGGAGCGGAGCGTATAATTTTTCAAAGATCGAAATCTGGTTTTCCAGCTGGTTAACGGTGGCACCGGTACTGTGACTTACTTTGGCAGCCTTGTCGAGCGCTTCGCGCGCCGACCGGCGTGCTTTTTCCGAGGCAGAAGAGACCAATTGCAAGGCTTTGGTAAAGTCGCGCCGGAAAATAAACCGCTGATTTTGTCGCTTCCAGTTGGCCATTGCCGAGTCATAATCGGCACATGCGTCACGAAACAGCTCTTTTGCGTATCTGTCGGCTTCCGCATCGCGGGCGGTGGCAATCGCTTCGCGGGCAATTCTGAACTCATCTTCGGGCGGTTCGGGTAACAGGTAATACAGGCCAACGGCCACTCCCGACAACACCAGCAAAATCAACACTATCCATCCTGTTCGTATTAACCTCTTTCCCAATCTTCCTTTCATCCGGTTAATTTAAAAAAATCCCCGGAGAACAAGAACCCCGGGGACCTCCAATGAAACAAAACAATAAACAAATTATTTACGAACGCCAGCTTTCTTGGCAATAACGTCCTGTAATTCGGTATTGATAGCAGTAGCTTTTTCTTTTGCTGCTTTCAGTTTGTCGAGCGCACCAACCAGGTTACCGCTGTCGCGCAGACCGGTAGCTTCGGTTACAGTGGTTTCGATCACACCGATTTCGGTTTTGATAGCTTCAACAGCAGCAGCGCCTTCTTTCCCGCGGGGAGCTTTGCCGACCAATTCTTTGTTCTGCCCAACAAGAGCGGTAACTTCGGTCAGTAAAGTTTCAATTTCAGCCTGAACTTCAGCCTTGCGCGTTTCGGCGTTGGTTTTAACGGTGGCAGCCTGGGTGGTTACGGCAGCCAGTTTTTCTTTAACGGCTGTAAAACTTCCGAAAAGTTTGCCTTTTTGCGCTTCAACCATTGCATTGATGGAGTTCATCGAATCCTGCAGGGCTGCAAATTCGGCGGGAACATAAACATCGGCAGCTACACCGCGTGCTTCTTCAATAGCAGCATTTGCGGCATCAATCTCTGCCTGAGGAACTTTTGCACAACTGCTCAGCAATGCTACAATGCTGATCATCACGAAACCAAGTACAAATTTGTTTTTCATACCAATTAAAAATTATTTTTGTTTTACCTTTTCTCCTCAACCGGGATCGGGCTGCTATCAATATCGAGTTACCTTTCCTGGTTGATTTTCCATTTAGACGGAAGAATTTATGGAAGTAACGGCGAGAAGAAAAATTTTAATAATTTATTGCAACCTATTGAAATAATATATTTTGTCCGCCTGAAATGCAAAAAAACAACTATGCGCATCTGAAAGATGAAGAGATTTTACAGAAGATCGTGGCCGAAGATAACCCGGTTCTGTTCGAAATCCTCTATCACCGCTATTACCACAAGGTGGTCGATAAGGTTTTCAGCTTCATTAAAGACCGCAAAAAATCAGAAGAATTCGCCAATGACATCCTGTCGAAAGTATATGAGAAACTTCCCGGTTTTAAAGGCAATGCCACCTTTTCATCCTGGCTCTACTCCATTACCTACAACTATTGTATTGACTACCTCCGGTTTCAGAAAAAACTGCACTACCCCGACTGGAACCGCCAAAATGTTATTCCGGAAATTATTGACGAATCGGAGGAGAACCTGGCCGGTGCCTCTTACGACAACCTGCTGAAAATCCTGGAGATAGTGCACCCCGAAGAAAAGGCGCTGCTCCTGATGAAATACCAGGACGAACTTTCACTCCGACAGATAGCCACCACACTGAGAATCAGCGAAGACGCCGTTAAAATGCGTCTTAAAAGGGCTCGTTCACGGGTAATCTATTACTACAAACAACGATTTGCCGAGTAAAATTTTTAACCTGTGCCGATGTTACTTTTAAGAACATTTAACGTCAATACCTAAAAAAAACTGAACCATGGAAACAATTATAAATCTCATCATCAAAGGAAGTAATATTATGCCTCCCGGACACATTCTCCGGTCGTTTGCCGAACGATTCGGAGAGTCCATCAATACAGAATGGTTTATTGAAGACGAGATATACGAGGCCGTTTTTTACCTGGCCGAAATTGAACACATTGCCCGCTTCAACGCATTTGGCGAACTGCTCGACACCAAAACCAACCTGCCGCTTCACCTGATTAAGCCGCCGCATGCCGCCGAAGCTGCCAAAGTAGGCGAACTGATGAACCTGATTGAGATCAACCGCAACGGACAACTCTTTTACGAACTCATCGCCCGCGACAAAGCCTTAATCCGCTATTACCTTTATCTTGACGAAGCGGGGAACCTGCTCGAAAAACGGAAATTATAAACCCCGAAAGCGGAAAACCCCTGTTCTGCAGTACCACACTCCGCCGTCTTTGGGAAGAACCGGGGAGTCGGGCATGTTGAATAACGCCGCAGAACTTAAAACGCTGACGTTCCGGATCCAACCTGCCTGAAAAACAGTTGCAGAGGTGCTGTGTCAGAAATAGCTCGAACCGTCCCAGCAGTGGGTGCACAGCTTTTCCTTGGGCAACCCGATGGCCTCCACCAAATCATCGATTCGTTGAAAAACCAGCGAAGTGAGGTTCAAGTCCTGGCGGATCTGGTCAACCATCATCCGGTAATTTTCCGTGGTGTGGTCGGCATAAGAGGCCAGATCGACCTCCTCGCTCCCTTCCAGTTTCCGGATCGCTTTACGGGTAGCCAGTTCCAGTGTTTGCCGCGAGCGCGAAAAATTGAGAAATTCACACGGGTAGATAAGCGGCGGACAGGCGATGCGCATGTGCGCTTCACGAATTCCGGCTTCATACAGGTCGCGGGTGTTGTCTTTCAGCTGGGTGCCGCGCACAATCGAATCATCGAGAAAAACTCCCGATTTCCCGCCAATGAGCGAATGGTTAGGGATCAGCTTCATTTTGGCAACCAGGTCGCGCATCTCCTGGTTTTGCGGCATAAAACTGCGGGGCCAGGTGGGCGTATATTTCGAATAGGGCCGCATGTAGGGGATGCGGCTGTAGTTGCTGTATCCAACGGCATGAGCGACCCCTGAATCGGGGATGCCGGCCACAAAATCGGCCTGGACCTGGTCGCGCATGGCCAGTGCAGCGCCACAGCGGTAGCGGCACGCCTCAACGTTAATTCCTTCGTAAAACGACGGCGGGTAACCGTAATAGACCCACAGAAAAGCGCACACCTGCATCTTCTGGTTGGGCTGCCGCAGGGTTGTCATGCCGTCGGGCGTGAGTTGCACCACTTCGCCGGGTCCAATAAAACGGACGGTTTCAAATCCCATATTAAAAAAAGCACACGATTCGGAGGCAACGGCAAACGCACCGCTCTTCTGTCCGATGGCCACCGGCGTCCGGCCCAGTTTGTCACGGGCGGCGATCATCCCGGTTTCCGTCAGGATGAGAATCGAACAGGAGCCCTGCACCGACTGGTAAACATTTTCGATCCCCGACACAAAATCACTTCCTTCACAGATAAGCATGGCAATTAACTCGGTAGGATTCACCCCTCCCTGACTGGTTTCGGCAAAGTGCTGGCGCTTGTTCAGCATCCGCCCTTCCAGTTCATCGAGGTTGTTCACTTTGCTCACGGTGGCAATGGCAAACTTACCGAGGTGTGAATTCACCACGATTGGCTGCGCCTCCATGTCGCTGATGATGCCAATGCCGCTGTTGCCGCTGAAATTTTTGATATCGTCGTTAAACTTACTGCGGAAATAATCATTTTCGATGCTGTGGATTGCACGCTGGAAGCCGTTTTTGGCATCAAGAAAAGCCAGTCCGGCGCGTTTGGTGCCCAGGTGCGAATGGTAGTCGGTTCCGTAAAAAACATCGTACACACAATCCGTCTCAGACACACTCCCGAAGAAACCACTCATAACAATTCAGATATTGGTTGATGAAATCGACCGTGAAAATGGAAAGAAAAAATCAATTAGCGGCAGCGAACGGCAGAAAACCATCAACAGCGTGTCAACAATTCAACTTCCGGAGATCCTATCCACCACCGGCTCTGCTCATTCGCGATTTCTGCACCGGAAGGCCCGGTAAGCCGGAAAACCGGCGGCAACGGTCAGCAGGGCAACCAACGATTCCAGCGGGCGTTCGGCAAAAGCCAGCCCCAACATGGCCGCACTGACCAGCAGAAAAAAGAGCTGCACCCACGGATAACCCGGCATCTTCCCGGTCAGAATCCCTTTACGCCGTAGAATAAATACGCCGGCAACCGCCATCAACGGAAAGAGGCCAAGGGCAAATCCCATAAAGGTCAGGATCTGGCTGAAAGTCCCCGAGAGGACCATCACCGCCGAAAGGAGGGACTGCAGCAGGATCGCCTTCGACGGCGCAAAAGTTTTGGCATCCACATCGCCCGTAAACCGGAAGAAGCAGCCGTCGCGCGACATGGCGTAATAGACCCGCGGCCCCAAAATCAGGTAGGCGCTCAGCGACGAAAAGAGGGCAAAAGAGATGAGCAACGAAAGAACAATTTCGGCCTGCTCTCCAAAAGCATTGCCAACCGCCAGCGCCGCCACCGGCACCACCCCTTTCATCCCGGCCGGCGAAACCGCATAGACATAGAAGATATTAACCGACAGGTAAAGCAACATCACGGTAAGCGTGCCGGCAATCAGCGCCCGGGGAATGTTGCGCCGCGGGCTTTTCACCTCCGAACCGATGTAGGTAGCTGCGTTCCAGCCGCTGTAGGCAAACATGATCCACATCAGCGCCAGGCCGCCGGCCTTCCAGCCGGGCAGTCCGGCGGCAAGCTCCCCACTGGCGGCAAAATGGCTCCAGTTGCCGGCTCCAAACCACAAACCGGCCCCGATTAAACCAACCATCAGGGTGATTTTCATTACGGTCAAAAAATTCTGCACCCGTGCGCCAAACGAGATTCCCCGCAGGTGTATGGCTGTAAAAAGCAGGATAACGGCCAGCGCCAGCAGCTTTTTGACGCTCCCTTCCGCCAGAAAACCGGAAAAAAGCTGTGGAAACGCCCGCAGGAAATATTCGCTGAAACCGATGGCCGAAGCGGCAATGGGCGCCGAAAAACCGGCAATAAAAGAGACCCATCCGCTGAGGAAGCCGGCCAGGGGATGAAAAAGCCGCGAGAGAAAGACATATTCGCCGCCGGCCTGCGGCATGGCGGCCGCCAGCTCGCTATACGACAACGCCCCGCAAAGGGCAACAACGCCTCCCGCCAGCCAAAGCAGCAGCATCACCCACACATCGCCCAGGTTTTCCATCAGCAGGCCGGTGGTGGTAAAAATGCCGGCTCCCACCATGTTGGCTACCACGATACTGAAAAGCGGGAAAAACCCCAACTTACGCGGCAGGGTATAAACTGTTCTGGACAAGGCTGTTTTTATTTTTTATAACTGACGGAAATACCTGACCGACTGGTTGAGTCGAACGTAGTTTTGAAACCAGGATGTTTTTTAATGTAATCGATAAATTCCCGGATCTCGTCGCTGCGCATGCTGGTGTTGTGGGCCGTAAAACAGCCGCCGGACTTCAGTTTCAGCTCCATGGCTACAAAATAATTTTTGTACCACCACTTGTCGGCATCGCAAAAAACAAAATCATAAGGTCCGGGAAGCTGGGGAACAATCTCGTGCGCATCGCCCAGCCGGGCGTCGATGTAAGCGGAAAGGCCCGCTTTGCGGAAGTTGCGCAGCGCCTCCAGGTAACGTTTTTTATCAATTTCGATGGTGATCAGTTTTCCTCCGGTTTTGCTCAGCGCCCAGGCAATCCAGATGGCGGAATGGCCGGTGGAAGTACCGATTTCCACCGCCTGCCGGTAGTTGTTGGACAGCACCAGGTCGTAGAGGATCCTTCCGTCCGCAACCGGCACGTTCATATCGCGCCACTGCCCGGCCTGCTCTTTCAGGAAACTTTCAACTTTTTTGTCCAGCGCTGTTTTGGCCTCGGGAAATTGCCCCCGGACTCCCGAAACCGAAAGAAGAACCAGTAATCCTGCAATGATCTTTTTCAACATCATACCCGCAATCTTTTGAAGTTAAAACGCGTTGTGCCCGGCTACAGGCACCCAAAGACCGTTCCAAGTTATAAAAATGTTTTCTACGAGAACCTGCAGGCCGTCTAAAAAAACGGGGCAAAAATCATTTTTCGCAAAACGAATCGGCCTCTCATCCGCAGAAGCGGAGGCCAGCTTCCGGCGTGCCGGATAAAATTTCCCGGTCCGGAGAAGCAGTTGTCCGGGAAGGTGAAGAAACCCGGGCGATCACCTCGTTCCCAGGTGGCTGTGGATGATTTCGAAAAATTCGGGGAAATAATTTTCGCTGGCCGCAATGATCTCCTTTCCGAAGAGCCAGTTGTTGCCGCCGTTAAAATCGGTAATCCGGCCGCCGGCCTGCTGCAGGATAAAAGCGCCCGCTGCCACATCCCACGGATGGAGGGCGTGTTCAAAAAAAGCATCGAAACGTCCGGCAGCTACGTAGCAGAGGTCAACCGCTGCCGATCCCATCCGGCGCAGCCCGCGGGTATTTTTCATCAGGTATTTCAGGGCCGAAATGTAGTCATCGATCCGGTCAAAATCGTAATAAGGGAATCCGGTGCCAATGAGGGTGTCTTCCGAGCGGGAGGCAGTTGCCACGCCGACCGGCGCTCCGTTCAGGTAGGCCCGGCTCTCTTTCCAGGCGTAAAACAGCTCGTTGAGACCCAGCTCCAGCACCACCCCCATCACCGGCCGGCCGGCTTCGAGCAACCCGATGCTGACCGAGCAGGGAAAGATGCCGTGGATGTAGTTGGTGGTCCCGTCCAGCGGATCGATCACCCAGTCGAAACGCTGTCCGCGGTTGGTCGCCGTTCCCTCTTCGGTCACAAAACCGGCTTCGGGAAGCAGTTTATGCAGCGCCTCCACAATCATGGCCTCCGAAGTTTTGTCCACATAGGTCACAAAACTGGCGGTACTTTTGGTTTCCACGTCCCGGGCGCTGATCTTCTGTCGTTCGCCGCGGATAAAACCGCCCGCCTCACGGGCCACCGACTGCACTTCGGCGCAAAGCTCCTGGTAATTCATCTTCGGATGTTTTTTTCAAAAGTAGGGAAAAATCAGGCATCCAATTCGGCCTCCACATGGCCTCCGGGCATTATTGACCGTAACTTCACGTTCACCGGTTCGTTGATCCACGCCGGATGAAAGCCGGCTTCCACCCGGATGTAGTTTTCGGTAAAACCGGTCATGCGGTTGCCATCCGACTGCTCTTCAAAAAGCACTTTGTGGGTGGTCCCGAGGTGTTTCTCATAAAAGGCGCGCAGCTTTTTCTCCGAGAGGTTGATGTAGCGCTGGGTCCGCAGCCGCCGCTCCTCGACGGGCACTTTCCACGGGATCTTCAGCGCCTGCGTGCCACTCCGTTCCGAATAGGGGAAAGCGTGCAGCTGCGATATCTCGAGGCTGTTGATAAAGTTGTACGACGCTTCAAAAAGCTCGTCTGTTTCGCCGTTGGTGCCAGCAATCACATCCACGCCGATAAAAGCATGGGGTACGATCTGGCGGATACGTTCGACCCGCGCCGCAAACAACCCGGTGGAATAACGGCGTTTCATCAGCGAAAGCACCTCGTCGGAACCCGCCTGCAGCGGAATATGGAAATGGGGCATAATCACTGCCGAACCGGCTATCAGCTCGATGATCTCGTCTTTGAGCAGGTTGGGCTCAACCGACCCCACCCGGAGCCGTTTCAGCCCCTCCACTTTTTCGAGTGATTGGAGCAGCGCCAGGAATGTTTCGCCGGTCGATTTCCCGAAGTCGCCAATATTGACGCCGGTCAGCACGATCTCCTTGTAGCCCTTTTCAACCACTTTGCGCGCTTCGGCCAGCGTATTTTCGATGGTATCGTTGCGGCTCCGGCCACGGGCATAGGGAATCGTACAGAACGAACAGTAATAATCGCACCCGTCCTGGATTTTCAGGAAGCTGCGCGTGCGGTCGCCCCACGAAAAAGCGCGGTGGTAATCTTTGATGTTGGCCAGCCGCGTGGTGTGAACCTCTGTTTTTTCACGTTTTTGCAGATCGCCGAGCCACGCCGCCAGGTGAAATTTCTCCTGGGTGCCCAGCACCAGGTCAACGCCTTCGAGGTGGCCGATCTCGTCGGGTTTGAGCTGGGCATAACATCCCACCACCACGACCATGGCGCCGGGATTGCGTTTCACGGCGCGGCGGATAATATTGCGGCTGCTCTTGTCGCCCTGGTTGGTAACCGAACAGGTATTGATCACATACACATCGGCGGCCTCTTCAAAATCAACCCGTTCGAACCCCACCTCCTCCAGTGACTGCGCCATGGTGGAGGTCTCCGAAAAGTTGAGCTTGCATCCCAACGTATAAAATGCCGCCTTTTTCCCCTGGTAATTCATACTCCTCCTGCTTATTTCCGGGAGACAGATCCCGGAAGTAAAAATTCAGGCACAAAAGTATAAAAATGAAGGGGAAAGAGATAAACCTCCGGGATATTTCAGACAAATTTGTCCTGAAACTTAAAACGCCGCCGCCACGCTCACCGTCCCACCCGGCCGGCACAGGCGCCGGAAGATTTGTGCAGTGATTTTTATTTTTTTGCGGGACGTTGTAACTTTCCCCTGCTGAAACCGTCCTAACTTCCGAACGAGGTTCAGAAAACAGTATGACAATTCAGGAGTACAACCAATCTGTCGACCTGTATGCCGACCGGCTGTTCCGGTTTGTGGCCAAGAGTGTAAAGGATACCCACTTTGCCGAAGACATTGTGCAGGACAGTTACGAAAAACTGTGGAAAAACCTGGCGCAGGTGAATGGCGAAAAGGTAAAAGCTTACCTGTTCACGACGGCTTACCATACGATGATCGACCGGCTGCGCAAGGAGAAACGGATGAGCCCGACCGATCTGCTGCCGGTTGGCGAAGAAGGTCCGTCCAACCAGTACTCCGATGTAGGCGAGCGGCTCCGCGAAGCAGTGGACCGCCTCCCTGAAGTGCAGCGCATAGTGCTCACCCTCCGTGACTATGAAGGGTATTCCTACCAGGAAATCGGTGAGCTGACCAATCTCAACGAATCGCAGGTGAAGGTTTACATTTACCGCGCGAGGGTTTACCTGAAAAATTATATTGGAAAGATGGATGTTTTGGTGTAGAAGGTTATGAAAATTTCCCGTGATAATTACGAATCCTGGTTTCTCGACTACTTCGAGGGCAATCTCGACGAGGCCCTGGTGGATGAATTTATCGAATTCCTTCAGCAGAACCCCGACCTGAAAGAGGAGCTGCTGCTGCTCGAACCGGCAGCCCCGGAGCCCGACAACCTCCGGTTTTCCGGCAAGGAGAGGCTCTACAAAGAGGTTTACGACCTGCCGGAAGCGTTTGACCAGGCTGCCGTCGCCTGGCTTGAAGGTGACCTGGAGCCGGCGCAGGCCGACCGGTTCAACGAATACATGGGAAAACATCCGGAGAAACAGTCGGAGCTGGAACTTTTCAGGCTCACCCGGCTGAACCCCGACTCCACGGTTCATTTTCCGAAAAAAAACAGATTGTACCGTCAGCCAGCCGGCCGGAAGCTGGTGATGTGGTCCCTGCGGGCAGCCGCCGTCTTGTTGTTGGGGGTAGCCGTTTACGCCGCGGTAGAGCAGCTGGCGATCTCCTCCCAAAGCGCTCCGGAAGTTGCCGAAGCGCCGGCTCCGGTAACGCCTGCAGCCCCCCTGAATCCCGACAAGCAGCCGTCGTCCCCGCAGCTTGCGGCAAATCTGCCGCAGCAGTCCCGTGCCGTATCTGCAACAAACAAACAACAACCCGCGGTCGTTTCATCGCCTGTGGCCGTCACGGTTTCCGAAGAGCATCAGCCGGGCCTCCGTCCGGTTGCCGACCTGCCCGTTTTACTGCCCGCGAAAACGATCCTGCTGAAGAGCGCTGTACCGCCAACGGCACTGGCTGCCATGCAGCATCCCGAACCGGAAGTGTTGCTGGTTGCTGACGAACAACCGGACGACCGCGCCCTCAGTGACAAACTGATTGAAAAGGCCGGCCTCAGCGATTTCAGATTCAGCAAACTGGCCCGCTCGGGCCTCGACCTGGCTGCCGGTCTGACCAACGAAAAATTCAGCTACCAAACCAACGAAGCCGGACAGGTCACCGCTTTTTACCTCGACACACGGCTGGTGGGATTCTCCATCCCGGTCAAAAGACGGTGAGGTCCCGGAACAATCCGATGACTTCCTGATTTTGCCGGAGATGCCCCGGCTTAAAAAATTTCGGAAAAAACGGGGATCAAAGGTGGGTTTTAAAAGGCTACTCCAGCTCGTCCAGCTCGCGGAGGGTTTGTTTCAGCTGGTCGAG
>JARKOX010000269.1 GCA_029975525.1 Prolixibacteraceae bacterium
AAAATTGCCCAAAAGGTACACCCGAAAGAGATCAACACCGATGTGTTGTTTTATATCAACCCGGCCAATAAAGGCTCGATTACCGGCCGCCGCGAACTTGAATTTCACCTCAAACGGATGAATTACGAACCATACCGTAAATATTTCGAGGCGAGCGGCCCGCGCCGTTTCCTGCTCAGGCTCCTCGAAACGCTTGAAAAAGCTTACGAATCGAATGGTTTTGCAGACAAAGCTTCTGACATCCGGCTACTGACCGGCATCCTATCGGAAGAGGACTAATCCTGTTCCGTTACAGAACTTAAAAGTTTGCAGATGCCTGAACCTGCTTCTGATGCAACTTCTTTTTATTTCCACATCATAATTTCCGGGAGAAAATCCCACAGAGCATATTTCGAAAAAAGCAGCGTCGCGGAAAAGAATAATCCCTTCCTCAAAACTTTTTCAGCAACTCCTGTATATCGCAATTCCGGAGTTCGGAATAACCTTTCTGCACTGCGATTTTCTGGCCATCGGTCAATATCCAACGGACAAATTCGCGGCAAACCGGATCGGTTGGTTTCTCCCTGCTCAACACGCTCAATTCGCGGCACAAATGGTGCGGGAACCGGCCGAGGTAAGCAGCCCGCTGGATATTGGTGATTTTGTCGTAAAAATTCTCCTTGTCGTCAATTTTGCCGTTCCGGTTTACATCGAGCGGTAATACCCGGATCCCCTCTGCCTGAAGGTTACCGTCGTCGGCATAGGCATAATGGCAGTTACAGAATCCGATTCCGAGAGGTTCATTGAGCAGTGCCCTGACCACGCCGCTGTCGCCCTGCATCGGTTTACCGGCCAATTCGGTGAGTTCCAGCCCCAGGTAGTCAGCCCATACTTCGGCGGCTCCCGATTCGTCGCCACGGATAAAAACCTTAACCGGCCGGGAATCGTCGGTGCCGGTCAGGTTTCCCCAGCTCACCGGCTTTCGGCCGGAAAAAACAGCAAGGAGGGAGTCACGGGTAATCCCCCGTTCGAGCAGAACAGCCAGATGGGGATTGGAGGCGTTGATCACCGGCAGAACCCCCTCTTTGGTTACCATCACATCCCAAAATTCGAGCGCCTCTTCGTCGGGGGTCAGGTTGCGCGACGCCATTGCCAGGTCTACTTTCCCGGCGATCAGGTCATCAAGGCCGGCTCCGGTTCCATTTCCTCTCACGGTAATCTGCACACCCGGATTTTGTTCCATAAACTGAGCGGCCCAAACAGCCATCAGAGGTTCCAGGGCATAGGCACCCGAAATATTGAGCGATCCGTTCAGCGCAACTGATTCGGCGCTGGAGGCAGGTTCCTTTTTGGGAGCTTTACAGCCGCCAAGCAGGCATCCCGCCAGTAAAAGAAAAATAACCTGTGTTCTCATGGCATTTGGTTTTTGGTTTTGATCTTTAAGTTACAAATCCATCAGAAATAATAATATGACTTTTGAAAGCATATTCCTGAAAACCAACTTCATTCATTTCAGACAGGCTACTTTCAGCAGCTCTGCGCTCTCCGGCCCCTTTTAATGTTAATTTCATTTTATAAACTTAAATTCGGGCTGCCTTCTGATTTCTAAATAAAATTTGAATCTTTGTAAAGGATTAAAAGAAAACTACTTCTAACCGTTCAAAAGCTTACGCCATGTTTAAGATTCAAACACTTGATAAAATTGATCCGCTGGGGCTGAACAATTTCCCTGCCGACCAGTACCAGATTGCGCCCAACCAGGCTGCGCCTGATGCCATTATTCTGCGCAGCTACAACATGCACAACCTGGAATTGCCCGCTTCGCTGAAAGCTGTGGCACGTGCCGGCGCCGGGGTAAACAACATCCCGATTGACCTTTGTACCGAAAAGGGGATCGTCGTATTTAACACACCAGGCGCCAACGCCAATGGGGTTAAAGAACTGGTAATCGCCGGTTTGCTGCTTTCGTCGCGCCACATCGCCTCTTCGGTAGAGTGGGCCAAAACCCTGATCGGACAGGGCGACCAGGTACCGGCCCTGATTGAAAAAGGGAAAAAGAATTTTGTCGGACAGGAGATCCAGGGCAAAACCCTGGCGGTGATCGGGCTGGGGTCGATTGGCGTACTGGTTGCCAATGCCGCCCATGCGCTCGGTATGAAAGTAATGGGGTACGATCCCTACATCTCCGTAAAACAGGCCCTGAAACTCAGCAACAACATCCGGCTGGCCGAAAGCCTCGAATCCTTGCTGGCCTGTGCCGACTACATCACGCTGAATATCCCGCTCACCCCAGAAACCAAAGGATATATCAACGAAGAGAAATTAAAGTTGATGAAAGACGGAGTGCGGCTGCTCAACTTCGCCCGCGGCGAACTGGTTAACAACGCCGACCTGGCCGTTGCGATCGAAAGTGGCAAGGTACACCGCTATGTAACCGACTTCCCCGACGAATATCTGCTGAAGCTCAAAAACGTCATCGCCATCCCCCACCTGGGCGCTTCTACCGAAGAGTCGGAAACCAACTGCGCCATTATGGCGGTTGACCAGGTCAGGGAGTATCTCGAAAACGGCAACATCATCAATTCAGTCAACTTTCCGCATGCCGAAATGGAACGTAACGGCGGCCGGCGTATCCTGATTGCCAACAAAAACGTTCCCAACATGGTAAGCCAGATCTCCTCGATTCTGGCCAAAGAGCATGTCAACATTGACAATATGCTGAATAAAAACAAAAAAGAGATTGCCTACAACATCATCGATGTGGATAAAGAAACCCTTTGCGATACCGTTAAAGATAGGCTGATGGCCATCGAAGGGGTTTTTATGGTCAGAATCCTCTGATCCGTTTCCGGAGATCTGCAGATGTTACCGGATGAAAAATATTTTAACTTACCACAATTTACAAGGATGACACCGGCTGACGGAAGGTGTCATCCTTTCTTTTTATTTTTACCGTCACTTTTCCTATTTTTAACCCCAAGCCAACCTGGTTGGAATCTTACAAAAAAACAATACTAAATTATGACCAAAAAATTAGCAACAAAAGCAGCCGACAACATCCGAATCCTGGCTGCTGCAATGGTTGAAAAAGCCAAGTCGGGCCATCCCGGAGGAGCAATGGGTGGTGCTGATTTTATCAACATCCTTTACAGCGAGTTTCTGAACTACGACCCCAACGATATGGGCTGGAAAAACCGCGACCGTTTTTTCCTCGACCCGGGCCACATGTCACCCATGCTTTACGGCGTGCTTTCCCTGGCGGGTTATTACAGCATGGATGACCTGAAAAACTTCCGCCAATGGGAAAGTGTCACTCCCGGCCATCCCGAAGTTGACGTACTGCGCGGGGTGGAAAACACCTCCGGTCCGCTCGGGCAAGGGCACACCATGGCGGTTGGCGCCGCCATTGCCGAACGTTTTCTGGCGGCCCGATTCGGCGAGTGGATGGCTCATAAAACCTATGCGTTCATCTCCGACGGCGGCATCCAGGAAGAGATTTCGCAGGGCGCCGGACGTATTGCCGGTTACCTGGGGCTGAGCAACCTGATCATGTTCTTCGACTCGAACGACATCCAGCTCTCAACCACCACCGGGGAGGTGACTGCCGAAGACACCGCTAAAAAATATGAAGCCTGGGGCTGGAAAGTGTCCGTCATCAACGGCAACTGCCCCGACGAAATCCGCGCAGCCCTGCAAGCTGCCCAAACTGAAACCGAAAAGCCCACCCTCATCATCGGGAAGACCATCATGGGCAAAGGCGCTTTAAAAGCCGACGGCTCCAGCTACGAACGCCAAACCTCGACACACGGGATGCCGCTGAGCGATGCCGGCGCCTCGTTCGAAAAAACCATCGCCAACCTGGGCGGCGACCCCGAGAATCCGTTTGTAATTTTCGACGACGTACAGGCGTTGTATGCCCAACGCCGCGAAGCGCTGATCGAAGCCGCCGCGGCCCGCAAGGCCGAAGAAGCCCGGTGGGCTGCTGCCAATCCCGAACTGGCTGCCAAACTGCAGAAATTCTTCTCCAAAGAAGCGCCTGAGTTCGACTACGCCGCGCTGATCCAAAAAGACAACCAGGCTACCCGTGCCGCCTCCAGCGCTGTAATGGCTGCCTTCGCCGGAAAAATCGAAAACCTGATCGTTGCTTCGGCCGACCTCTCCAACTCCGACAAAACCGACGGTTTCTTGAAAAAAACGACCGCCTTCCGAAAGGGTGACTTCAGCGGAGCATTCCTGCAGGCTGGCGTGGCCGAACTGACCATGGCCTGTATCATGAACGGGATGGCCTTGCATGGCGGCGTTATTCCGGTGTGCGGAACCTTTTTCGTCTTCTCCGACTACATGAAGCCGGCAGTTCGCCTGGCTGCCCTGATGCAGCTGCCCGTAAAATATGTGTGGACACACGACGCCTTCCGCGTGGGCGAAGATGGGCCAACCCACCAGCCGGTAGAGCAGGAAGCTCAAATCCGCCTCATGGAAAAGCTAAAAAACCACGACGGCAACAACAGTATGCTGGTTTTGCGCCCGGCCGACGTGACCGAAACTACAGTCGCCTGGAAAATGGCGATGGAGAACACTTCGACGCCCACAGCGCTGATCCTGTCGCGGCAAAATATCACCAACCTGCCGGTAAAAGGCGATCGCTACGAAGCTGCCCTGCAGGCCCAAAAAGGCGCCTACACCGTGGAAGACGATGGCGGAACCCCCGATGTTGTCCTGGTAGCCAGCGGCTCCGAAGTCTCCACCCTGGTGGAAGGCGCAGCCCTGCTCCGTCAGCGCGACGGGTTGAAGGTGCGCGTGGTTTCCGCTCCTTCCGAAGGACTATTCCGCAACCAGAGCCAGGAATACCAGAAAAGTGTATTGCCCGCAGGCGTTCCCCGCTTCGGAATGACTGCCGGACTGCCCGTTACGCTGGCCGGGCTGGTAGGCGAAAACGGCCGCATCTGGGGCATGGAGTCCTTCGGCTACTCGGCCCCCTACAAAGTTCTCGACGAAAAACTGGGTTTCAACAGCGAAAATGTTTACCAACAGGTCAAAGAGCTGCTCGCCTGAAACCTCAGCCTGAAATTTTAAAAGACCCCATCATAAAAGCGTCCGGCATTCCGGGCGCTTTTTTCATTCCGGCAACCAGCCAAACTGAAGAAAACGATAATTTTTCAACTCCGGATTTACACCAAAATCACAAAAACAGCGCGGATGAAAAAAATATCTATATTTGCCGCCGTTTTGAAAAAACGTACCCGACCAGGCTGCCAGCAACTGGTTTTCTGTAGGTTATCCGGCCGGCACTTTTTAATGGTACGGTGAAACAGCCTTCGAAACAAAAGCTCAAAGCAGCCCAAAGGCATCAATGGCTGTCTCGTTCGCTGAAGGGCAGCGGGTGAAGCTGATGCGGAGGCGGGGAGTGCAGAAAAAGAGTTTGAAAATTTTTACGAATGAAATTCAAAGACATTGTTATTTCGGTTTTTCTGGCCGGTCTGCTGACTTATGCAGCCTGCCACCGCGCCAACCTCGTCGGTAACGGTAAAGCCGGAGATGGTGCCGCTGTACCGTTCGGCGGGGCCTGTCTCGATAGCGCTTCCTGGATGAACACGGTTCATTTCAACAACCTCGTTTTCAGCGTACACCCTGAAACCGGCCTGACTGTAAACAGCAGTACGGGCGAAAAGCGGTTCTCCGCCCCGGTAAAAGCCGATTCCATCCACATTGTTTCCGATTGGGTGGTAAACGGCGACACCCTGAACCTGCTCTACTGCAAAAACACCAAAGAGAATTCGTTTCCCTGTTTCAGAATACTGGAAGATGGTAAACTGGAAGCGCTTCCCACCCAAAACCAGCTCTAAACAGAAACCTTCCGAAGCTTTTACCGAAATAAAAAGCAGATCCTGTTTTGGATTCTGCCCAAATAGTTGAAATTTGCAGTCAACGACTAACAAAAGATCATTGACATGCAGAAAAACTACAACTGGGCGATCCTGGGATGCGGGAAAATCGCCCGAAAATTCAGCAGCGACCTAAAACTGCTGCCCAACGCCCGCCTGTATGCCGCTGCCGCCCGCGATACACAGAAAGCCCATGAATTTGCCCGTGAATTTGGTTTTGAAAAAGCTTACGGGAGTTACCAGGAGCTGGTCAACGACCCGGCTGTTGATGTGGTGTACATTGCCACGCCCCACTCGCACCACCACGAGCACACCCTTTTGTGCCTGAACCACGGAAAAGCCGTGCTGTGCGAAAAAGCCTTTGCCCTCACCCGGGCCGAAGCCGCCGAAATGGTTGAAACGGCCCGCGCCCGCCAGCTTTTCCTGATGGAAGCCTTCTGGACCCGTTT
>JARKOX010000272.1 GCA_029975525.1 Prolixibacteraceae bacterium
GCCAAAATCAGAGGACGTGCCCGCTGTCACGGACAAACCGGCATTGGCCCGGGCGATCTGATTCAGCTCGAAAATATCGGTCCGCGGTTTGGCGGCAAACTGCTGGTTTCAGGAGTCCGTCATCTTTTTACTCTTGAAGAGGGCTGGATCACCGAACTTCAGCTGGGGCTCGCCCCCATCCCCTTTGCCGAACAGTTTGACAACGTAGTGGAAAAGCCGGCGGCGGCAACGCTTCCATGGGTTTCAGGCCTGCAAATCGGCAAAGTTCACCAGCTGGCCGACGATCCGGCAGGCGAAATGCGCATCCAGGTTTCCCTCCCGCTTATCGAAGCCGACAACCTCGTGTGGGCACGGTTGGCCACCCTTTTTGCCGGAGAAAAACGGAGTTCATTTTTTCTTCCCGAAATCGGAGATGAAGTCATTGTTGGTTTTCTGAACGACGACCCGCGAATGGCCGTTGTACTGGGCGCCCTGCACAGCAGCGCGGCGCCTCCGCCCGAATCTGTTACAGACAACAATTTTATCAAGGGTTTCTATTTGCGAAACAATCTGAAAATAAAGATGGACGACGACAAAAACCTCCTCCTGATTGAAACGCAGAAAGGAAAAACACTGACCCTCGACGATGAGGCCGGGGAGATCAAAATGGAAGATGAACACGGAAATATTTTCCGGATGGGTGCTGACGGAATTCAATATGAAAGTCGCGGCAGCCTGAAGATTAAAACCAACGGCGACATCAGCCTGGAAGGGATGAACATCACCATTTCGGCACAGGCGCAGGCCAAACTGGAAGGTTCGGGCGGCGTCGAAGTAAGCTCTGCCGCAATGGCTATTTTAAAAGGGTCACTCGTAAAAATTAACTGAAATAAGAACGGATATGGCAGCAGCAGCACGATTAGGAGATGTCACCACCCACGGCGGCACCGTAGCCGGGCCGGGAGTATCCACCGTTTGGATCGGCGGCATGCCGGCAGCCGTTGCCGGCGACCAGCATATTTGTCCGATTCCGCCCAACACGGGACACCTCACCGTCAGCGCCTTTCCAATGGGGAGTCCCACCGTGCTGATTGGCGGTAAACCGGCCCTGCGCACCGGCGACCTTGCCCTTTGCGGAGCCGCTCCTGCCGCCGGTTGTCCAACTGTAATGATTGGTTGATATGAAAAATAGCAAATCATTTTGGGGTACCGGTTGGAGTTTTCCACCCCACTTTTCCAAACCGGACAAAGGAGTAAAAATGATCTCCGACGAGGAAGATATCCGCAACAGCCTGGAAGTACTGCTGCTAACCCGGGTGGGCGAACGAATCATGCAGCCCGGTTACGGCTGTAACCTCGATGTGGTATTGTTCGAACCGATCGACTTGTCCCTGCAAACCTATCTGCGCGACCTGATTTCAACCGCCGTTTATTTATACGAGCCACGCGTAAAACCCGAAGAGATAACCTTAACCGCTGTTCCGGAAGAGGGTAAAATTGAAATAAAAATTGCCTACCTCGTGCGAGGCACCAACACCCGTCACAACCTGGTCTTTCCGTTTTACACCGGCGAGGCCACCCTGTTGGGAAACACGTTAACCTAAATAAGCATGGCAAAATCACCATATATTGCACATCCGCTGAAACGGGAGGGTACCCTTCGCCAGGAACGGTTCCCGCAGGCGCTGGCCGAAGCGTATTTCCGCCCCGATGAACGCGACACCCTTATCCTGGCAGCGCAAACAGCCCAGTATGCCCGGCTGGTGAAGTTTTACAACGACCTCAACCTGCCCGATGGCAACTGGCAACCCTTCTTCGAAGAGATTTACGACTACGAAGCCGATACACTCCGGTTTAAATCGCTGGAAGCGCTCAAGGAAAAAGCGTCAGTTTCGCCACACTTGGCATTGTTCCTGGCTTTTCTCGAACTGCTGGGATTCGCGCGAAACGAACTCAACCAATTCACCCGGCGGCATCTCGATTTTTATTACCAAACCCTGCTCCGCCTGAAAAAAAAGCAGCCCCTTCCCGACCGGACCTTTCTGATATTCTCCCCCGCCAGGCAGGCCGGTCCCATAAAAGTTCCGGCACAAACCCGCTTTAAAGGCGGAAAAGATCAGGCAGGAAAAGAGCTGCACTACGTCTCGCTCTCCGAGCTGATCGTCAACCAGGCAACCGTGGAGGCTGTCAAAACCCTGTTTGCCCGGAAAGAGGGAGGTTTCACTACCGGACTATTTGCCTCAAACGATCCCACCTCCGGCAACCAGACCGGAAAAACCGAAGCCTGGCCTCCGTTTGGCACGGCGCAACATCTACCTGCAAAAACCGGCTTTGCAGTGGCTTCCCCCATTCTGAACCTCTCTGAAGGAAGGCGGCGGATCAGTTTGCGCATTCCGGGAATTGCCGCCCTGAACCGCCAAAGCCTGACAGTGGAATACACCGCTCCGGACGGCTGGGAAGAGGCCGTACTCGACACCGGAACTGCTTACCCGGGTGACACCTTCCACCCGGCAGTGCTGCTGGTAAAAATTGAGCCGGGGAAACCACCGCTGATTCCCTATCAGGCCGAAAAGCACAATGGCAACTTCCTCACCCGTCATCCGGTGCTTCGTTTCAGCTTAAAACCAGGAACCACTTTCAGCCACGCTTGGGATTTGCTCCAAAGCCTCCGCCCGGCGCAGATCAACCTCACGGTACAGGTAAACGGGGTCAAAAACCTGCTTTTTCAAACCGATGCCGGCCTGGCCGACAACACCAAACCATTCCTGCCATTTGGTCCCAATCCACAAAAATCCAAATCGACCTTCTACATCGGCAAACCCGAAATTTTTAATAAATACCTCAAATCCTTCAACCTGGCCCTCAACTGGAAAGGGTTACCCGGGAACCTGCAGCGGCACTACCAGTCGTGGAACGACACGCTCTCCCTGCTCTTCCCCAACAACGAACAGGAGAAGAAGCGCTATTTTGACACCACCCAGTTCGACAACTTTGAACCGGGGCATCCGCCCGGCCCGGTTTTCCTCCTCGACAACGGCAAATGGAAAAAACTGGAGCTGAATAAAAATGCCGGCTTTTCATCCAAAAAATTCTACGACGAATACCGCAAACGTTACCTCACCAATGCTGACACCCGTAATGTTTTTAAAACGGACGGAACATCGCTCCAAAGCAGCTTCGACTATCCCAACAACGCTCCCTACGGGCATCAGTGTAAATACGGCTTTATCCGGTTAGAACTGGCCTATGACTTTGGGCACGCACAATTTCCTTCGCTGCTGACCCGGGCGCTGATGGAGAATGCCGGCGAATGGAAAGTGACTCCGCCCGAAATGCCCTACACACCCGAATTTAACCACCTTCATATCGACTACACCGCGGAAACCAACCTCTTGTTTCAGGCTGGTTCCGAAGAACAATTTTTCCACGTGTTGCCCTTCGGCAGCCAGCCGGTCACGGTGGCGGGGGAAAGTCTCCTTTCGCGCCTCGATGGCGAAGGCCACCTGATGATCGGACTGAAAGGGATTTCGTCTCCGCAGTCGGTCAGTCTGCTTTTCCGGCTGGAACCCCACAGCGGCAACCTGGAAAAGCTGATTCCGCCGGCCCACAACCTGTCCTGGCATTACCTGGCAGCCAGCGGCTGGCGTCCTTTCAAAAACCAGGAAATCCTGACCGATTCCACCTTAAATTTCAGCACCAGCGGAATTATCCGGCTGGCGCTCCCGGCCGAAGCGCTCACGCCATCGGCACAACTGCCGGCCGGGTTGGTCTGGCTCAGGCTTTCGGCCGACAAGGAGAGCGACGCTTATCCGCGGCTGCGCGAAATCCACGCCCAGGCGGTGGAAGTTGAGTTTGTCAACAACCAAAATGAGTTGCAGCACCTCTCTGCAGGATTACCTGCCGGAACCATCTCGAAACCAACGGTTCAGATTCCGGGAATTCAAAAAATCAATCAGCCGGAGGCCAGTTTCGGCGGACAGGCAGAAGAGAGTTCCGCCGATTTTTACACCCGGATCAGCGAACGGTTGCGGCATAAAAACCGCGCCTGGAACATCTGGGATTACGAACGCCTCCTGCTGGCCGCTTTCCCGGAAATAATCGGGGTAAAATGCCTGTCGCACAGCAATACCGAAGGAGAGTTTGCCCCCGGGCAGGTGCGGTTGATCCTGCTTCCCGACCCGTCGAAAACCAATCCGGCACAACCGCTGACGCCGCGGGTGGGACGTAAAACACTGGAAGAAGCGCAGAAAATGATTGAACGGCACACTTCTCTTTTTGCCACGACAACCGTCACCAATCCCGATTATGAATTACTGGAAATCACGGTTGCCGTCAGTTTACGAAAATCGTTCAGCGATGTGCAATTTTACCGTAACCAGCTCAACCTCGACCTGCAAAGGCTGCTTGCCCCGTGGATCGCCGGTCCGAAGGAGCTGCCACACTACGGAAAAGTGATCTACCAGTCGCAAATTGTCAAATATCTCGAAGAGCTGGCATACATCGACCATGTATTCAACCTCTCGGTGCGCATAAAAACAACCGGTGGAAGCTGGAAACCCTGCGGCGTTAAAATTCAGCCTTCCTGCGAAAGCATTATTCTTTCGTCGACAGAAAACCACCGAATAACCATTACCGACGTATGAAACCTGTTGAACACCAATCCATCGATCCGAACCGGGAAGTTTCTCCTGCCGGCGATTACGAATTTCTGCGGAAGGAGGGACTTCGTCACATCAGGGAGCTGGCAGCCCAAACCTGGACCGACCACAACCTGCACGACCCGGGGATCACCATTCTCGAACTGCTGAGTTACGGTATCACCGACCTGGCATACCGCACCGGCTTTACGACCGAGGAGCTGCTGACGCCTCCGGGTAAAACAGCCCCCGAAACCAAAGACAGTTTTTACAAAGCCGCAGAAATACTGCCCTCCCATCCGGTAACCCCGCGTGATTACCGAAAACTGCTGATCGACCGGGTCCCCTGCCTGAAAAATGTCTGGATTGAAAAAACAGCTCCCGGAGAAATGAGTCCGCAGCTCTGGTTCAACAAAAAAACCAGACAGCACTCGTTCACCCAATCAGACTCATCTGAAGCCGTTGAAATCAAAGGTCTTTTTACGGTGATTGCCGATCTGGACAGTTACGAAAATGCAGCGCTCCGCCAGGAAGCTTTTCTGAACAAACTTGCCGGTTTCCGTCCTGAAAATTCAACTTCTTCCGGAGAAAAAATCACCAAAGAAGAGTACAAAACCTGTTGCCGCAACTATATTTTCCAGCTGCTTGCCGACTACCGCAATGTGGATGAGGACATTTTTGAGGTCAGGATACTGGATGACGAATGGGTTGGCGTTTGTGCCGACATTGAACTGACCCCGCAGGCCAAACCGTCAACCGTGCTGCTGGAGATCCAGACCGCGCTCAGCAATTTTATCCATCCGTGGATACCTCTTTACAGCTGGCCGGAGCTGGAAAGCAAAGGGCGCCCGATGGAGCAGATCTTCGACGGGCCACTTCCCGTCAGGGGATTTGTTGACGACGAAGAGCTGGACCGTTTCGAACGGCAGACAGCACTGTACACCTCCGACCTGGTAAATCTGCTCCACGATATCGACGGCATCCGGTCGGTCCGCGACCTGACGCTGAGCAGCTACCGCTACGAACCGCTGGCCCGGGTGTACCAGCCGCTGAAAACCAACGAAAAAACGCGGCTGACGCTTACCAACCCGGCTTCGGCTGCCTTCCGGTTTGCTCCCGCCCTGAAATCGGCCTCTTCAGAAATACTCCACCGGTTCAATTTTTACAAAGGTGCCATCTATTTTTCCCCGCAACTTGCCAGCAACCAGGAGTTCGTCAGAAGAACCCGGCAGCGGCTTCCCGAAAAATTCACCACCGAACTGCCTATTCCCGAAGCAAAATACCGGAACCTGAACCGCTACTACACTGTTCAGAACGATTTTCCGGCGGCCTACCTCACCGGCCCCGGGAAAGTGCCGGCGTCACTGTCCCCCCTGCGGAAAGCTCAGCGGCTGCAACTAAAAGGTTATCTTCTCTTTTTCGACCAGCTGTTTGCCGACTATCTGGAGCAGCTCAACAACCTGCGAAATCTCTTTTCGTGGAAAGAGAGCTCGTGGGACCCCACGTACAGCCAGCACCGTTTTAACGAGAGCGAAATCAGCGATTTCAGCCGGTTGTTCACCTCTTACCACAGTTACAAACACATACTGGAGGAGCCTGACATACGCAAAGAGCGCCGCAATCGGCTCCTCGATCATCTGTTGGCGCGGTTTAACGAAAACTTTGTCGATTACAGTCTGGTAAAATTCCGGCAGAGCTCCGGCGGATTGTCGTACCGCAACTATTCGGCATCAGAGATCATCCACGATAAAATCAACCTGCTGAACAACTACCCTGAAATCAGCGGGCAGCGGTCGCACAGCCTCAACTACCTGGAACCCCGTTCGAAAAACAACCGGCTGACGTTCGAAAAACGGCTCCTGCGGATTTTCGGCATCGATCATGCCAACCTGAATGTTGCCGAGCCGGTGACCGATGCCGACGGAAACCTGCTCACCACGCCGGAAGGGAAGTACCGCTTCTACGACAACCGACTGGCACGCTTCGATCGCTCCTTCGGTTTTCTGGTCATTGAGCACCTGCTGTTGCGCCCGCTGGCCAGCCGTCCTTTCCTGAAGCTCTTCAATCCTTGCGCCAGCGGACAAAGCTGCCACTGCGCCGATCCCTTCTCGTTGCAACTTACCGTTGTGGTTCCGGGGTGGCTGGCCGTCTCGTCGCGAATGGAATTCCGCCGTTTTACAGAAGAGAAAATCCGGCTGGAAGCGCCGGCCCATCTTGCACTGAAAATCTGCTGGGTTTCGCCGGATCAGTTTTATCTCCTCGGAAAAAGATGGAACGAATTTCTGCGTCATTACGGCGCCTTGCGCAACCCGGTCAATCCGGTCAGCGAACCATTGCTGGCGGCCTGGGAAAAAAGCTACAACGCCGTCAGCCAAATCCTCTCGGAACTGAAAAATATCTATCCGCCTTCGACTCTCAACTCCTGCAACGATATGCAGTTTGACGCCAGCGGCAAGCCGCTGCAAACGCCGGTCATCCTGGATCACAGCGCGCTGGCCGGCGGCGATGATGTAAATTATGTATTTGAAAAGAAATCCTGAAAAACAAGTCATCATGGAAAAAATGATCCTGAAATACCCGCACTACATTCCCGAACAGTTTCTTACCAGCAGCAACCTGAATGATTCGTTCAGCTACCTGGAACAACAGGAACGTTTTACCCGCAGTTTACTGGCTGGCAGCGGAATAATCAGCGGGCTTGTTTTTAGCCACACGCTGGTCAACGGACTGGTTACCGAAATCATCCTTCAAAAAGGATACGGCGTAACGACAGAAGGCATACTGGTGGGAACCGACGTCGAGGAGAAATTTACCGCTGTGGTGTCGCTGGAAGAGGCGCCGCTCACCGGGGCAGCCAATCTGGTACTGCCGTTCAAAAAAGGGTTTCGCCTGCTGACTCCGGAACAAGCTGCCAGCGATACATTTGCCGGGACAGCCCGGAAGTTTGAGATCCCGCTCAGCACGCTGGCCGGCAACTACCTGCTGCTCTTGTTCGTCGAAATCAAAGAAGTGCCGGTGAAAAAATGCTCCCCAGGCGAATGCAACACCGTTGGCGCCGACATAGAGATTGATATGGTCCCGGTGCTGGGCCTGCGCGAAAAACCGGCACCGGTGCAAAACGCCTGGCAGCCGCAACCCTTCGTGTTTTTAGAGGGGTTACAACAAATCTCCCGGATAAAAACAGCCGACGAATTCCGCACAAAAACCAACGGAATGGTGAAGAAAAACCTGGAGCTATTGCGATCCAAAATCGAGGCGCTCCTCCAATTGCCGGAACCGGCAGTGGCCCCGGCCGAATTGAAAAAAGCAAAAGAGATCATGACCACCACGGCGGCATTTCAATTCCGGGAGCATTCGTTCAACAACCAATATTACCTGAATTTTGCGCGTGATCTCCAAAAAGCGGTCAATGAATTCCTGACCTTTTACAACAAAACCTCCCTTTTGCACGACCCCACCACCACTTTCTACCCACAAACCCTGGTGCTGGGCGGTTTCCCCTTTCTCCAACCCGATCCCGAACGGAACCTTTTCCTGCCGGCACTTCCGCACCCATCTGTTGCAGAAAAAGCAGACAAGCTGAACCAGCTGTTTGCGCGCATTTTTATCCTGATTAAACATTTTTTGCCCGAAGAACAGCTGTTTGGCGCCCTCCAAACCGCCTTTGCCAATAACCTGGCAGCCCGGATCCGTATTACGCCAGGGCAGGCGGGTGCGGTGCGGCTGGGCAAACGTTCTGTGCCATTCTATTACAACCTGCCGGGTGCCGGCACCAGCCACGAACTGCTGAGCTGGTGGGACACCAGTCCCTCCTCGCCGTTTATGCCTGACGTTTTTTCCTACTGGGATATCACCGCCTCCGACCCGGTCCGCAGGTCGCTGGCCGAACCACTCCTGACCGACCAGGCTGCTGCCAACTTCTACCGGATAGAAGGTCACGTCGGACTGCCTCCCGAGGCAGCACACAAAACGCTGCTCGCAAAAATCGAGACAGGCGAACTGCCCATTCAACTGGAAATAATTGACCTCTCCAATAAATTCTGGTTTGACTTCCGCGAAAAATACCAGGAGTTTCTCAAAAACTACAACCTGTTTGTCGGCGAACTGAAAAAACTTTCGGTCGATCCTGCCAAGACAGATACTTACCTGGCATACCGCAAAAAATTTGAAAAACTAAATGTAACCCTCAACGACACTTCATATAAAAACACCACCATTCTGAAAACCGACCTGAACAATGTAAGCGCCTTCAGCCAGATGTTTGTAACGGCCGCCGGAACGGCGACTACCGGAGAAACGGCCCGCACAGCGGAACCCTTCAGATTCGACCAGCAAATTTCGCAGGAGGTGGTCAAACTGATGGACAAATACAAAATCCTGGACAGACGCAAAGAGCTGGCCGGGCTGCTTCCCAAAGCCACCGACAAAGTTGAACCGTCGCTGAAAGACTTCACCGGCCTTGAATACCTGGGCGGAGTTGTCAAAGGCGGCACCTTCATTTTGCTCCACAACGGCACACAGGTAGTGGGCGACTTTGCCCTTCCTTATCTGACCAAACCCATAAAATAACCTCGCCAACTATTGACTTTAAGACAGATATGTATTATCTTGAGATCGACAAAAGTTCTTAGTATTTGGTTGTATTGGAAGAGAGTTGCGAGAGCCGCAAGGCAAGCAGCTTCCGGGATGATTGGATAGATAAGGAACAGCGTCGAAAGGTAGTTGAAGAGAAATCTGATCTATTTAGAAATTTAATTTATGATGAGGTCCCTCCGCTTGCATTCGTGTGTGCGGAGGTCCTTTTTTTATGTCCCCTTTGCTGAAAAAACTCAACAAAAACGTGGTTTGCTTTTCTGCCGGAACGACGCGGGCCTTTGGAAGAACGTCGCTCTTTTATTCTTCAAAAAGCTGCTGCAACCCGCCTATGTAGTCCAGTTCCCATCCTTCTGACATATTTTCCCAAGCTTCGTCGGGAATATTGGTCTGCCGGATTTCGAGACTGGTACCTTGTTCGTGGGGATGAATTTTGATGGTCACCTCCGACAGCTCGGCATCTTCACCGAAATACCAGTGCTGCACGATTTTGTGGTTTTTCTCAAAGGCAACGTTGGTTCCCGAAATGCTGCCATCCCACAAATAGAAATCCGACCCTGGCTCTTCCGACATTTGCGCCGGTTCGCCGGTCCAGATCTCCAGCATCAGCGGATTGGTCAAGGCATTGTAGACATCTTCGGGCGAAGCGTGCAGAATAAAATATTTTTTGTACTCCTTCATAATCTGAAAAATAAAAAGTGAAAATTCAAAACCGGAACGGATCTAACCCGGTCAGGCCAACTGTAACAATATTCCTCAAAAGTAGCTTTTTGAAACGATGCTCCGCACATTCAGCCAAACTTTCTATTTTTGCCTGCAGTTGTAAGTCAAACAAAATGGGATTGATAAAAAAATACGCCCGGCTGGTAAAATTCGAACACACGCTGTTTGCCCTGCCCTTTGCCCTGATCGGTTTTTTTATGGCGCTCAGCCAGCATGAATCGCAGCTGAGCCTGCGTTTACTGGTGCTGGTGCTGCTCTGCATGGTATTTGCGCGCAATGCGGCCATGGGTTTTAACCGCTGGCTCGACCGGCGTTTCGACCGTTTAAACCCGCGAACTGCACAACGCGAAATTCCGGCAGGAGTGATCAGACCCCGGGCGGCGCTGATCTTTGTCATCGCCAACTCCCTGTTTTTTATTACCACCACCTGGTTTATCAACCAGCTCTGTTTCTTCCTTGCGCCGGTAGCTCTTTTTGTTATTCTTTTTTACAGCTACACCAAACGGTTCACGCCGTTGTGCCATTTTGTACTGAGCCTGGGACTGGCCATTGCGCCGATGGGCGCCTACCTGGCGGTAACCGGCCACTTCGGCTGGCAGCCGCTGCTGCTCAGCCTGGTGGTATTTTTTTGGGTCAGCGGGTTCGACATCATCTACGCCCTGCAGGACGAAGATTTTGACAAAGATTTAAAACTAAAATCCATTCCCGCCTATCTGGGTAAAAAGAAAGCGCTGTGGCTTTCGCGGATCATTCACCTGACCGCAGCCGTTTTTGTGGTGGCGCTGGCCGTAGTTGCCAACGGCGGCTGGTTGCAGTGGACCGGTTCGGCCATTTTTACCGGACTGCTC
Organism: Prolixibacteraceae bacterium; assembly: GCA_029975525.1. Classification (GTDB taxonomy): domain Bacteria; phylum Bacteroidota; class Bacteroidia; order Bacteroidales; family Prolixibacteraceae; genus UBA1413. Next base: position 10,781 of record JARKOX010000272.1, read on the forward strand.
TTTTACCAGCAAACGCTGGTAAAACCCGATGATCTGCATAAAGTAAACTTAGCCTTTTTCACTTCCAACGGTGTGGCCAGCGTACTTTATGCCCTCTTTGTAATTGCCGGACTACTCCTTACTTAATTGCTTTGGCCCGGTAAACCCGGCGATTTAACTTGTAGGAAAAGCCGATTGTAATGAACTCTTTCAACTGCAACTTCGGCTCCCTGATCACCTTTCCGTTGGCATCCAGAACCGGTTTCCCATCTTTGTCCTGCCGGTCAAAAAGAATCTTTGAATCGTAGATGGTATGCAGCATCATGCGCATGGTGATATGGTCGGTGAGCTGTGTGGTCAACACATTTTCCCACTCCACCACAAATTTGTCGGCCGGCTCCAGGTAGTTGAAGAACATGGCATATTTGGTATCCCAGGTTACATTGGGAATAATCTCCTTTACAAAACGCAGGTCGGTGTTAAACCCAGGCTCCCACGAACTTTTCTTGCCCCGCTCAATCCCGAAGTTGGTCTGGTTAACTTTCAGCGTATCCCGCACAAATACCGATTTTGAGGTGATTGGCGAGATAAAGAGGGAAAAGTTCTTGTTCGGTTTGTAGTCCATCCCCACTTTAAAAAGGAAGCGTCCCGGAGCCAAAAATCCTGAAATAGCCTTGTCGCGGTTGGGATATTTGTATCCGTTAAAAAACTGCGATTCAAAATTGGCTTCCGAGCTGTAATACCATTTTTTGAAAGCGCTGATTCCCAAACGCGATACAAACTGCAGTTTATCGTCATTTTTCTGAATCTTGGACTCACCCGGTTTGACCCAGCCGTTCCGCAGCTCGGCGCTGTTTTCCCATTTCACCTTCTCCTGCGAATAGTTGGCAAAACCCTTCAATACCAGCAAAATCGAGAGAGCACTCTCGCCCCCTTTTTTCCAGTTCTCCATGTAAGTTTGGGTAAAACCGGTTGTTCCGTCCCCGCCAATTACCCAGGGAGTAACCATTTGATACCGTTTGTCGATTTTATCGAGCGAGGAGGAAGGCTTGTTGAGCGTAGCAAAGTCAAAATCCTTAACAGCCTGCTGTTTGAAACGCGAAAAGGTGACCCCGTCTTCGATAACCAGCTGCATACCCCGTTTGCTAACATTTTTGACCAGCACCGACAGCGAGTCGTTCTGGGCATTTTTCAGCCAGACGCGGGTAAAATAGCGTCCCAGGTTGCTCAGCACCAGCTGCGAGGTGTCGTTGGTGTAGTTGACCAGGCTCACGGTGGTGTTGTCGATCAGGTCGGCAAATTCGGTCATCCAGCGCACGGCGCTTGACAACGAATCGTTAACCGCCAGCATCACCTGGTCGTTGTATTGTTTCAGAACATCGTAATTGTTAACCTTCACCGAATCGAGTAATCTTCCCTGTAAAAAGGTGGTCCGTTCGGCAATCAGCTGCCTCCGGTAGTTCTCGATCAGCTGGTTGCGGTAAGCTTTTACAATCGAGTCGTTGTACTGCTGCCGTTTTTGTTCCACATAAGCATCGCGGAGGCTGTCCAAACGCAGGATGCGGCGAAAATCTTCGGCTGTTTGCACCTGGTCGTCGGGAATGGCATCCAGGTCGCGCAGCGAGTCGGGTAACTGAAAAATATGATCGGTAAAGAGCCGCATCCCTTCGCCACGGGGAACCAGCTCCACCTTACTTTCGATGTTATCGAACAGATCGGCCGGCACGTTGATCTGTCTGCCGGAAAATTCACCTTCGGCCTGCCGGGCCAACGCTTTGAGGCGCTGGTTTACCTGATCGGCAGAAAGGTAGCCCGCAACCTGCAACGAATCGGAAACCTGCTCGGGAAGCCTGAAAACAAAGGAATGTTCAGGCTCCGAACGAAATTTCTGGAAATAGCTGATCAGGGTATCCACCGGCTCATTTTCGACAAAATCGATCAATCCCCCCAGCCGTTTTTCGGCTAACGAATCGGTAAAATGCCAGTTGTTTCCTTTGGAAAGATATTTTTTCAACAACAGGATATTGTTATTCAGCGAATCAGAATAACTGGCGGTTTCCCGAACCTGGGCCTGAGCCTGGGAAAAGATCAAAAAAGTGGAAATAATAAATAGACTTCTTATCTTCATGAACACTGTTTTTAAAATTCTAAACGTAAAAATAAGATCAAATGGTATATCTGAAAATATTTAGAGCTTTACCGCTCCCGGTTTAATCATTTATTAACGGCCGAAAAACTTTTGTTCAATACACAACTGCAGTTTTACCACTGCGAAAATGGGAACTGGGCCAGCTGCGAATTGTAATAGCGGCGATCGTGGGTGACCTCGCTGCCGAGCCATTCCGGCCGTACAAAAAGCTGGTTTTCGTCTTCCAACTCGATTTCGGCAAGCCACAACCCCTGGTTGGCTCCCAAAAACTCATCCACTTCCCACAAAAAACCTTCTACTTTCACCCGGTGCCTGATTTTTTCAACCGGCGGGAAAACGGCCAGTAGCAGGAGCTGTCGGGCGTCGGCAACTGGAACCGGATATTCAAACTCGTCGCGGGTAACGCCCGAAATTTTCCCTTTGATGGTAAGCCAGGCCTGCTCCCCTTCCACCCTGACCCGCACCACCCGCTCCGGATCAACCGACAGATACCCCTGGCTCATCACCGTGGCATTTGCCGTTTTAACAAACCGTTGCGGATCGATCAAAAATTTTCGCTCAATTTCTTTCATTGCCACTCGAAACTTTTAATAATCAGAAAAAATAAACTGAATGAAAAAACATCCATTTTGCCCAACAATTTTGGGTGTGATCGATTTCATTTGTGCAAATTTGCTAAAATTAGCATTTCAAATTTTAAACGAACCATGATTTCAAGAGAGGAAGCCATCCGGTTGCTGGATGAACATATTCGGTCGGAAAACATGCGCAAACACTGCCTTGCTTCGGAAGCCGTGATGCGTGCCCTGGCCCGGCAACTGGGCCAAAACGAAGAAGAGTGGGGCCTGGCCGGCCTGCTGCACGACCTTGATGTGGAAATTACCAATGCCGATCCGTACACCCACGGGCCGTATGCCGAAAAGCTGCTGAACGGAAAAATTACTCCCGAATCCCTCGATGCCATTGTGATGCACAACGAAGTGGCCACCGGCAAGGAGCGCACCCGGCTTTTTCAGCATGCCCTGGCTGCCGGCGAAACCATCACCGGCCTGATCATGGCCACGGCGTTGGTTTATCCCGACAAAAAACTGGCATCGGTTAAGGTAAAGTCGATCACCAAACGAATGAAAGAGAAAGCTTTTGCCGCTTCAGTCAAACGGGAAAATATCCTGGAATGTGAAAAGATCGGCATTCCGCTCGACGAATTTGCCGATCTCTCCCTTCGTTCCATGCAGGAAATCAGCAGCGAACTGGGACTTTGACCTTTCCGGACCGCCCGTCAAAAACGCTGCTGCCTATTTTTTCTTTCGTGATTTCCATCTTTTACGGAGCCCCAACAGCAGCGCCGCCAGCAATGCGAGCGGCCACAACCGGAACAGGAACAGCACGAAATCGACCGAGCCGTACCACCCTTTCCAGAGCGACTGCTTCAACTTCTCGAAGAAATTGATCTTTCGGCCCGACTGGTAGGTAAAATCTTTTTCGTGCGAAATCGTCAGGTTTAAGGTGCTGTAAGAGACCTGGTCAGAGAGGTATTTCAGGCGTCCTTCGGCGCTTTCGATCTCCTCTTCCAGTCCCCGGACCTTCTCCTCGATATCGACGATATCTTTTACCGTGCGCGCCTGTTTCAGCAATTCGCGGTAGCGCTCCAGGTAGTCTCGTTTATTGGCCAGCCGCGTTTCCAGATCGATAAACTCAGCCGTTACATCCCGTGCGTCCAGGTTTTTATAGATCAGCTCATCGCTGCCGGTTTCGAGTTCGGCAACAAACTGCTCAAAACGGTCGGACGGAATCCGGATGGTCAGATGATACGTCGACTCGGCATTGTTGTTGACAAAATTTTCGCTGGCGTAATATCCGTTAAAACGGACAACCAGGTTATCTACCCGTTTTTTGGTCTCTTCCAGCTTATCGGTCCGCAGTCCCACCTGCCCGTCTTTGATAATTTTTTTCTTATCGACCGGCTGCGAAGCCGGCTTCTCGTCGGGCGGAGAAGCAAGGTCGGCCTGCTGTTTGGTCATCGGGGCAGCCTCCTCCCGGACGGCAGCCAGTGAATAAACCGCTTCCGGTTTTTGCTGGCACCCCGCCACTCCTATCCAAAGAACAAGAAAAAGCAATAATCTATTCATATTTCACACGTATAAATTTTCAATCTTGTTTCTATAATTTTCGTAATCAGCGAATTATTTCAAGCCAGTTTAGCAACGAGATGGGATTCGCATGAAAATATTTTCATTACTATTTTGTGTTTAGAATAATCATGCTCATTTCAATGCTTTAAATTTTTACTGAATCCAAACCGCTGAGACCGTTTTTCCCCGACGGGCTGCCCTATTGCTCCTTTACCACCACCCACTGTCCGGGCACCCGCGCCATCACCGAATTGTCATACATCGCTTCGCACGAAACGGCCGGCAGGTAGTAACGCCCCCGGTAAGCCGCATTGAGCGCGAGGCGGAAGGTGCGGCTTTCGCCGGTATTGAGGCTGAAATAGGTATAAACGCGGTCGTCGCGGATATCCTGGAAATCAAATTTCCGGGTTTCTGTTTCGGGAAGATCTCCCAACCGCCGGTTCAGGATCTCCCATCCCGACGGAAAAACAGTGGTGAGCGCCAGGTTTTGATAGCCGCCCCGCACGCCGGGATGCCTGACCGTAACTTCCAGAAAAAGATCGGTTCCCTGCGGCAGCCGGGCGGGGTCAATCCGGGCTCCTTTGCTGTCGGTAAACGCCGTGGTCAGCTGCAGGCCATTCTGCATTTCCCCTGACGGATCTTCGAGCGGTACCCCCTGGGCAATCACCCGCACAAACAACGGTGTCTGGCTGCTGTTTTCCACTTTTACAGCGGCTTTCCCATTTGCCCCCCAGGAGAGGGATTGCTTATCTGCCGGAAGCGACGACCGTTTCAGTTCCGTTTTTCCGTTGACCGTAACTTTGGCCTCCCAACTGGTTGCCGCCTGGCCGTTTCCGTAAAATTTCGAAATGGCATAGAAACACCAGCCTGCGGTTTGGGTGCTGAGCCACGTGGAGTTTCCGATTTCCCCGGCAATTTCGCGCAGCAGCGGGAAAGCCGCCTGACGATCGTCGAGCAGCAACAGGGCTTCCAGCATCATGGCCTTGTCGCGGAGGTCACTTCCGAAGGAGATCCCCGGCGTGAGATAGGCTTCCATTGTTTCGGGCTGTTGCTGGATCAACTGGCGGGCCACCTGCCGCTGTCCGGCAAGCTGGTAGGCTGCTGCCAAACGCCACCGCGCCTGCGGGTTTCCGCCAATCTCTTCCCGGAAGCGGTTCATCACTCCTGTTTCGGGAGCTCCGGCCAACGCCAGGGAATAGAGGCGGTAGCCCTGCAACAGCGCATACTGCTGCCGCACAAACGGATTGTCGCCCGCGGCGGGTTTCCAGATCCGCGCCCGCGTACGCTGGTAATTCAGCCAGCGGTTTTTCAGATCGCCCGGCACAGAGAAACCTTTCTGCTCGGCCAGTATCATAAAATGGCCTCCGTAACTCGAGGTCCACTCATCGGAATTGGGATTTCCCGGCCAGGTAGAAAAACCACCGTCAGCCGTCTGGAAAGTGTGCAACCGCTGGAGTACCGAGCGGATATTCTCTTCAATGCGTAGTTTTTCTTCAGCCGGAAGTTTCGTCATGTTCTCCAGGAACAGCTGCCCAAATCCGCCGGAAATAATCTGCTCGGCGCAACCGTGCGGATATTGCACCAGCTCGTCCAGACGTTCCGTCAAATTGAGACCAGGCAGGGAGGTTATTTCCAGAAACGCCGAATTGGTACCTTTCATTCCGGGTTCCTGCATTTCGGCGCTCCACGCCTGTCCGGGTTCCAGCAGCCTCGACTGCTGCAGGGTAACGGGCGGATTGGGGTTACGTACTTCGAGTGTTGCTTCGTAAACCGCCGTCTCATTTCCGCTGCGGGCTGTAATCTTCACCTTTCCGGTTCCGGTTGCCGCAGCAGTTTTCAGGGTAAACCAGGCCATCTGGTCGCCGGGCGCGCCAAACTGAAGGGTTTGTGCGGCGTTGCCCGCTACGGCAAAGAGGCCGCTGGCCTCCGCCTCAACGGTTACCTGCCGGACACTCTCTTTCATGGCAAAAACCGAAACCGGGACCGACAGCTCTTCGCCGGGACCAGCCACCCGCGGCAGGGTAGCCAGCAGCATCAGAGCTTTGCGCACTTTCACCGCCTGTTCGGCATTCCCGTAAGCGCCGGGAGTACCGGCCACTACCATTGTTTTAACAGATCCCACATAGTTGGGCATGCGAAAAGTGTGTGTTTTCTTTGACCCTTTCCCCAGGGTAAACGGACCGGCATACAGCACGACCGGCTCAAACCGGTTCTCTTTTTTCTTTCCTGCCTGCAGCAAAGCCTGGTCGCCGCCCACCGCAAATGCCTTCTCCAGCTGGGCGCCGTAGGCTCCGGCCACATAGTCGAACAAATCGTAAGTTTTTACGCCAAGAGCTTCGCGGGCGAAAAAGGCGGCATGCGGGTCGGGCGTTTTGAAGCCGGTCAGATCGAGCAGACCTTCATCCACAATCGCCAGGGTGTAAGTCATCGGCCGTCCCGACTGCTCCTTCACGGTTACCGAAAACTCCTGCCCGGGTTCGATTTCCTCCTTCATCTGGATCACCGGCTGCAAAACAGTCTGCGGGTCTTCCACTGCCACGGCAGTCACCCCATATAACCGCAACGGCGCATCATTGAGGGTTGAACCAAACGGCTGGATCAGTGAAACATGGATATAAAGGGTGGGCGCCATACCCGGTTTTACGTCAATATCAAAAGAGGTCTCATTCTGGCTGGTTTCGACCCAGAAAATATCTTTCACCGCCTTGCCGTCCTCGAGGCTCACCAAGGCGCGTCCGGCCTGCGACGAAGGGATGGAAACCCTGATCCGGTCGCCGGGGCTGTATTTCTCTTTATCGGTACGCAGGGCAAGCATGGTTGCGCCTTCGGGCATGTCTTCGCTGCGCCAGCTCCCGTATTTCGACACATAAAATGTAACCCCCGTGGCGTGCCCGTTCTCCGGATCACGCGCAAAAAGCAGGTACCGCCCGTTGTCGCGCCAGTCGTTGTATTGGATATTCAGTTGCAATTTTTCCGTAGCGTTGCCCGAATTAAGCATCCACTGCTTTACCGGACGGTAATGTTGTCCGTTGACGTAATGCGCCAGTTGATCCGGTCCCGACTCCCACCACCAGCGCCAGTCGATCTTATACAGGCTCACCTCGACCCGGCCCAGTGGCAGCGGTTTTCCGTCGGGAGAGAGGGCCACCAGCTCGGGCTGGTAGTCCACGCCGGTCTGGTACCAGTTATCGGCTTCGTCGGGCATCCGGACTCCGAGATATTTGGGGAATGGCGAAAAATCAACCGCCTGGAAACCGGTACTGAAGTCGCCGCCGGGCTCAAACACGCGGGTAGTCAGGTACAATTTCAGTTTCCCCGGAACCTTGGAAAGGGCGGTAATACCCAGCGGGAAACGTACCTGCCCGTTTTCGTCCAACTGTCCGTCAAAAATTTTCTGTTTTACCGGCTCAAACAGGGCTGCCGGATTATCAAAGGTAAATTTCTCATAGTTTTTGAATACGGTTTGGCTCCGTCCGAAATCAGCTTCCACCACGGCTTTCAGCGAACGGGCTGTTGCTCCGTGAAGCCACTGTGCCTGCAGGGTCGCGCTCTGGCTGCTCCCCGCCTGAATCAGTCCGGGAGTTTTCAGATCAATTTTCAGCCGGTTGGGTTTGACGGTTTCCACCTTCAGCCTTCGTTCAAACAGGGCCCCGCCCACCTGTACCCGCGCATACCAGTTTCCGGTAGGATCGTCGGGGCGGGTGGTTACCTGAAAATGGTAAAACCCGTTGGGTCCGGCAGTTTCTACCCTTCGTTCCACCTCCTGCCCGCGCGGATTGATCAGGCGGAAGATCACCGGTGTGTTTTCGGGGAAACGGTTATCGGGGTCGTCGAGGATGAAAGTGAGGAACATTTTATCGCCGGGGCGCCACACTCCCCGTTCGCCATACAAAAATCCCTTCACCCCTTCCTGCACCACTTCGCCCGACACATCGAAGTTGCTCAGCGACAGCGACGATCCGTCGTCGAGGCGTAAATAGGCGGTTTGTTTATTCTTTTTGGCTACCAGCACAAAAGGTTTACGATCAAACTGACCAGAGACCATCCCGTTATTGTCAGTCGACACTTTTCCGAGCAGCTGGTGCTGAAAATCGAAAACCGAAATTTCCACACCAGACTCGGGGCGTGCGGTTTTCAGGTTGGTTACCACAAACGTGAAGCGGTTGCCTTTTCCTTCTTTAGCCAGCACCCCCAGGTTTGACGCAAAAATATTCCGGGACACAAACCGTTCGGAAGTGTAATAGGAGTCGTGACACGGATTATCACGCTCCTGCCAGCGGTAGTTGCGGGGCCACCAGTACAGGTTGTACCAGCCCGGAGCGTCCCAGTCTTCCTGGTCATTGCTGTAATATCCGCCCTCCGCGTCCGCCTCCTCATCCCGGTTGCCGGCACTGGTAGTTTCCGCGCACTCATATAACGAATAGGCTTTCCGGAAGCGGATCTCCACCCGGTAGATGGCGCCCTCCTCCAGCGTAATATAGCGGTTGAGGTCAATCCGGTAAGTACTCCACTGGTGCAGCAGTTCAGGATTGTCGGGTTTCAGGTCTACTTTTCCGGAATAGACCAGCCGCCCCACCTTTTTCAGGTCTTCCCCGCCGTCGAAGCGGTTTTCCTGCAAAAACTGGCGGATATTGGAAGCGTAAATTTTGATCACCCGAAAATCGACCGCCTTCAGGCTCACCGCTTCAAACGGAAACGAGAGACTGTTCTGGTCGGGAACGATTACCCCTTTTCCCAGCAGGCGCACTGCGGGTTTCTGGTTACGAAACGGCACCTCAAAAACCTGCATATTCCCGAGCGACGCCTGCCCCGCACTCCGGATTCCTTTAAAAACGGTCACTTTGCGCATCCCGCTCAGTTTTTCGGAAGGCCACAACGTGAGGCGGTTTCCTTCGGTTTGCCAGGCATAACCACTGCACCCCTCAATGTCAACCATCCCCTCAAAACTCTGGTCGGTGGCCAGCGGATCGGAAAAACGAACCTCCAGCTGCTGCTCGGGTTTCTGCAAAACTTTAATACTCAGGATCACAAACTGATTTTTGGCTGGCACCACAATGGTTTCCAAACCTTTCTGTTTTACGCCCAGCGGTTTGCCGTTCCATGCTACCGTCAGCGGGGTCTCCCGGGTGCTGTTCCGCACCAGACTGTCGGCGGTGAAGACATGATTTTTACGGTCGGGGGCATGAAACCACACCAGCTTCACCTTTTTGCCAAGGTACGAGGCCTCCACCAGCTGCTCAACCGTTTCGGGAGCAGCCACATCGGCGGTCACCAGCCCCCCTTTCCACGACATGATTCCCGGATCGATGCCGGGAGCCGAATAGAGGCCGTCGGTTTCCACCCTGAAATTTTGTTCGATTGTCGAGAAGCTGAACCGAAACTCGCGAAACGGTTTGTCGACCGGCATCAGTTTTCCCAACATAAAAGTGCAGGAATATTTAACGCCGTTCTCCAGCGGTTTGGCCGGCCGGAATTCGATGCTCCCGTTTTCGGTTACACGGGCTTCGCCTTTTACGGCCGGCGTAAACCGAAAGAGCCCGTCGGGTAATGGTTTTCCAGGTTCGGCAAGTGCCGGCAGCTCAACCAGCCGGATCACCACCGGCGCTTCCGACGAGATTTCGCCTGCGGTAAATGCAGCGATGTAGCGCGAAAAGGCCGGATCGGGCAACGATTCGCGCTCTTTCGGCCCACACCCGGCTACCAGCAGGGATACGGCAAACAACAGAGAGAAAATGTGAAGCAGGTTTTTCTTCTTCATGGCAAAAAGTTTATGAACAAAAAATCTGTACGCAAAGGCAAAGCCCCTGCTACCGATCAATAAATAAGCATTAGTCTATTCTTGATGTGATTTGTTTCACTGCTACTGATTTTTTCGAAGTCAGGGGCAACAATTGAACCAACTTTGCAGGAGGGTGGCATATTTTAAAATTTGTCCTCCAAATTACAAAACAA
>JARKOX010000274.1 GCA_029975525.1 Prolixibacteraceae bacterium
TTTAAAACCGACGGGCTCTCTACCGAAATCTGGCTGGGAACCATCGAACGCCCGCAGCTTGAACGGATCGACACCATTCTGGCCGACCCGGCAGCCAATGCCGCCATCACCGGAGTCGGTTTTCAGTGGGCCGGGAAAGGAGCCATCCCGTTGGTAGCGGTCAAATATCCGCAGAAAAAGCTGATGCAGACCGAAACCGAATGCGGCGACGGATCGAACGACTGGGCGGCCGCCATTCACACCTGGGAGCTGATGAAACTCTACTTCAACGCAGGCGCCAACGCGTATCTGTACTGGAACATTATCCTCGACGAAACCGGAAAATCGACCTGGAGCTGGAAACAAAACTCGATGATTTCAGTAGACCGCACCACCCGGAAGGTGACCTTCAACCCCGAATTCTACCTGATGAAACATTTCAGCCACTTTATCCAACCCGGGGCGGTCAGGCTCAAAACTGCCGGCGGCAACCTGCTGGTTTTCCGAAATCCCGACGGAGAGCTTGTGGTGGTTGCTTCAAACCAGGAGCCGCAGTCTCAAAATCTCACCCTGCAGATTGACGGCATCCCGCACGCCGTTGTCCTGCCCCCGGTCAGTTTTACCACCATCCAGTTCCCGGCGTCGCAGGAATAAGAGGCAATCCAGCGTGGACCCGGTTATGCCGGCCGGGCTCTTTTTTAAAATTTCCAGAGGAAAGCAACCATTCTCCAATTTTTGTTATCTTTTGAAGTGAGGTGGATCAATTATTCCGCGACATGAAAAACAGAAAAAAGCTGACGTTTCGTCTCCTGGCAACCGGTTTGGCGGTGGTCGCAACAGGCGTGGTGCTTTGGGCTGCCCTGTCGCTGCCGGGCTGGCTGTCGCACCGCCTCACCGAATTTGCCGCCCGCGAATCCCGGCAAAAATACCGGCTCGAAGTTGGCAGGGTACAGCTGCACCCGTTTACAAATTCCGTTACCTTCAGCGCGGTCCGGTTGGCTCCCCGGGCACTTCCCGCCGATTCCGGCCACCATTCGGGCGACATGCTGGTCAGTTTCGTTTCGCCCGAGATCCGGGTGAAGGGCTTTTCCCTTTTCAGCTGGCTTTTCCACAGAAAACTGATGGTGGACAACCTGAAAATCGCCCGACCCGAGCTCAGTTTTGCCGGATACAACCCGTTTCAGCAAGATTCGGTGGCGCCGGTGCAGTTTATCCTTCGCCAGATGAGCCCGGCCTTCCGGCAGAAGCTGGCCGAAATCAGCATTGACGAAATCCACTTTACCGACGCCAGTTACCAGTTTTATACGCTGCTGGGCGACACCAGCCATCTGAGCAAAGCCCGGAGCATCTCGCTGGCAGTCAAAAAATTTCACACCCGGCTGGCCGACTGGAAAAAAGGAGAGCCCCTCTTCAGCACCGACGACGTGCTGTTACAGATGGCCGGTTTCGAAACCCTGATGAGCGACAGTGTCCATCTCTCCCAAATCGACTCGCTCCTCTTCTCCCTGAAAAAAGGGGAGGTAAAAGCTTTTCATTTCCGGCTTTTTCCCCAGTTCAAACCGCCGCAAAAAAGCTGGTACGAAGTCGACGTGCCCGAACTTTACCTGCAAAGCCCCAACCGGAGCGCTTTTCGTAAAACCGACACGCTGGTAATCTCCTTTCTCCGGTTCGATCACCCCAAAATCCGTTTCACCCCGCGGCAAAGCCCGGAAAAACCAGATTGGGAAGACCTGCAAAATTTCAACCTCTATGACCTGGTAAAAAACAGCTTCACCCAGATCCGCATCGATACGTTTCAGCTGGAACACGCTTCGCTCGACATTTTTCAGCGCCCCGACACCAGCCACTACCAGCAGCGTTTCAACGACATCCGGGTGCGGCTGCACAACTTCCGGCTCGACTCGCTCTCGAACCGCAACCCGGAAAAAGTGCTGCACGCCGACGGCTTTGAAATGGCGGTGGCCGGTTACCACCTGCACCTGAACGACCAGGTCCACGACTTCAGGGCCGACTCGCTCTTCGCCTCCACCTTCCGCCAGTCGGTTGGCGTCAAAAACATCCGCATTGTGCCGCTTCCGGGCGCCATCCGGCCGGTGCTGGCCGACATCCGCTGCCGCGCGGCGCTGGTCAGCGGAATTGATTTCAGGGAGGTTTACCACAACCGGAAGCTGC
>JARKOX010000278.1 GCA_029975525.1 Prolixibacteraceae bacterium
GCCAAAAACCTCACCCGGCTTGCGCCGGTAACCAGATTTTGTTGACCTCAGTAAAACAATGAACTTCGTTAAAGCGGGTGCAAATGTAAAGACCTTTTCCTGCTTTCCAAATCTTTTATACACTTTTTTTGAAGGAAAAAAAACTTTTACCTACAACCCTCTGATTAGCAATTGTGTTAAAAATCACAAAAAGCTCCTCATATTACGCATTTTTTGAGCGGCTGTTTCATTAGCGACCATTTTTAATGAACTCTTCCTTTAGTTCCAGCTAAAAAATATGGATTTCAAAACCTGTATTTGGGGCGGGATCCAGCTTTTAGTACACTTCCCGGGCAAAAACGAAACCTTAAAAACGGGAATTTGTCCCGTTTTTTTCTCGAAGGTCAACCAAAATAGGAACGCAGTCGGAGAAAAATTCTTTCCGAGACCATCATTAGCTGCCGGACATCGGTGCTGCGCCGATCTAAAAAACGTCAGAGATTCTCCAGGCAGCAGCGCTGATGAACTTCCGGATCTGTCATTTGTCGATGTTTAACGCCAATCGGGAAATTGAATCCCAAAAAACGCAGGCTTTCAAATGAGAAAAACATGACCGGGAGCAGCCAGAATTGATCAGCCGGAAAGTAGGGTGTTATATATATAGTAGGTAAACCTGCTTTATTAAAATGAAAAAGCCGGAATATCCGGCTTTTTCATATCTCGACTAAAATCAGTTAATCCATCTGGTATTTGTAATTCCCCAAATCGTCGATCGAGCTGCTGCCGATAAATTCGGCGTGGGCGCGCACCTGTGCTTTGGCGATCTTGACAAATGTACGGGCCGACTTGAGGTACTCACGGTCGCGGTTGGTATCGATGAGTAACAAATACCCCATAATAATATAACCGGCCATTTCAACCATGCGGCGGGCATGAAAATCGGTATACTCCGTATCATCAACGGCCAGCACATGATTAACGGCATGTTCGTATTCATCGGTCATAATAATCAATGCCCGTTTCAGGAATTCGAGTTCCGGAGCAACTCTTTCGGCTTCGTAGAGCCGGATCTGGTTCAGATAGGCTCCTGTTGTAACCCCGCGGATGGCAGCTACAACCTGCAACTGGGTAGTTCCCTCATAAATGGAGGTGATGCGGGCGTCGCGGTAAATTCTTTCTACCGGATAATCCTTCATGAATCCCGAACCACCATGAATCTGCACCGCATCGTACGCCAGCTGGTTACAAAACTCGCTCGACATTCCTTTCCCCAACGGAGTAAAAAAGTCAGCCAGCTTCTGGTAAGTTTTCATCTCCTGCCGTTCGTCGGGTTCCAGCTTCCGTTCTTCGGCGATGTGGTAATATGTTTTGTAAATGTCCACAAAACGGGCGGTTTCGTAAAGCAGCGACCGGGAAGCATCCAGCTTGGCTTTCATGGTTGACAGCATTTCGTAAACGGCTGGAAAGCGAAGGATTGCCTTGCCGAACTGAACCCGCTCTTTGGCATAAGCCAGGGCTTCACGGTAGGCAGCTTCGGAAATTCCAACCGACTGGGCGGCAATTCCCAGACGGGCGCCATTCATGAGGGCCATTACATATTTGATCAATCCCATTTTGCGGTCGCCAACCAGTTCGGCAGGAGCATCCCTGAACACCAGTTCACAGGTGGGCGAACCGATAATTCCCATTTTATGCTCAATTCGGCGGACCGTTACGCCACCATTTTTCTTGTCGTGGATAAACATGGAGAGTCCACGCCCATCTTTTGTACCGGGCTCGCTACGGGCCAGCACCAGCGAGATATCGCCATCGCCGTTGGTAATGAAGCGTTTAACGCCGTTGAGCACCCACGTACCTTTGGTTTCGTTAAACGTAGCTTTCAACTGAACCGATTGCAGGTCGGATCCGGCGTCGGGTTCGGTGAGATCCATCGCCATTGTGGCGCCTTCGGCTACTTGCGGAAGATATTGGGCTTTCTGATCTTCCGAGGCGAATTCGTTGATGGTTTCGGCACAGTCCTGCAACCCCCAAATGTTTACAAAACCGGCATCGGCACGTGAAACAATATCGGCGGCCATGATGTAGGGTACGATCGGGAAGTTGAGCCCGCCGTATTTACGTGGCAACGACATCCCCATCAATCCGGCCTTTACCAGGGCATCCAGGTTTCGCTGGGTGCCGTCGGCATATTTCACATGGCCGTTGATGACTTCAGGGCCCTGGGCATCGATACCTTCGGCATTCGGTGCGATAATTTCGCCACAAATTTCGCCAACCACTTCCAGCACTTTGTCGAAGCTGTCCATGGCATCTTCAAAATCCATCGGCGCAAAATCAAAAGCATCCTTCTCGGTAAAATTACGTTCTTTCAAAGCCACAATTTTTTCCATCAACGGATGTGAGAGATGGAATTTGAGGTCTTTGTTATCGGTATAATAATTTGCCATTTCGAATCGGGTTTTAAGTTAAAGTTGTCAGGATTGACTACTTGGTGTTCTTCCTGTAATATTTAATCATCTTGGGAATTATCTCGGCGACGTCGCCGGTTATCACATAATCGGCAATTGCGTTGATTGGCGCTTCGGGATCGGTGTTGATGGCAATAATCTGAGCCGACTCTTCCATGCCGGCACGATGCTGGATCTGTCCTGAAATTCCGCAGGCGATATAAAGTTTGGGCCGAACGGTTACGCCGGTTTGCCCGATCTGCCGTTCATGCGTTGTATAACCGGCATCAACGGCAGCGCGCGAGGCCCCCACTTCGCCTCCCAACACCTCGGCCAGTTCATAAAGCAGGTTGAAATTTTCACGCGATCCCATTCCGTAGCCGCCGGCCACCACAATCGAAGCCGACTTGATGTTCACCTTGCTCTTTTCGATATGGCGTTCGATGATTTCTACCACAAAATCTTCGGGTTTTACAAACTGACTGACATCAATCTGCTTGATCTTTCCTTTGTAAGCAGCGTCACGAATCTCTTTTTTCATTACCCCTTCGCGAACGGTCGCCATTTGTGGACGGCAGTCGGGATTGATAATGGTTGCAATGATATTTCCACCAAAGGCAGGCCGGATCTGGTAAAGGAGGTTGTCGTATTTGACTCCCAGTTTTTTATCTTCATGTTCGCCAATTTCGAGGCTGGTACAATCGGCCGTTAGTCCGCTGTGCAACGCCGAAGAGACGCGCGGCCCGAGGTCGCGGCCGATGGAGGTAGCTCCCATCAAAGCTATTTGGGGCTTTTCCATCTCAAAAAGTTTTACAACAATCGAAGTGTGCGGAAGCGTTGTGTAGGGTTCGAGCCGGGGGTCGTCGGCCATATGCAGCACATCTACCCCGTATGGAATAATTTGTTCTTCCACTCCTTTCAGGTTGTGCCCGACTACAACGGCTTCAAGTTTGCATTTCAGCTCGTCGGCCAGTTTCCGGCCTTTGGTAAGCAGTTCCTGACTGACTTCGGCAACGACACCCTCTTCTATTTCACAATAAACGAAAACGTTATTCATAATCTTCAGATGAATTGGATTCTACATTAACCGATCGTGTGGTTGGCAATCAGTTCTTTCATTAACTCTTCCAGGTCTTCATCGCCTGCTGTCAACACCTTGGCTTCTTTGGCCTGCAGTACCACATTGTCAATTTTCTTCACTTTGGTTGGCGAACCGGCAAGTCCCAATTGGGCGGCATCGGATTCGATATCGTTAACCGACCATTCGGTGATGTTCAGGAAAGGCCTGTCGTTGTAAAGATGCAGGTAATCTTCGTTGGTATTCTGCAATTCCGAAACCGTTTTGGCATGTTTGTACTTCATCAGCAGCTTCGCATTTCGAGAGCGGCAGTCGGGGGCAGTGCCGTTAACCGTAATAACCAGCGGCAGCGGACAGGAAACCACTTCCACTCCCCGCTCAAGACGACGCTTCATCACCACTTTCCCGTTGTCGATCTGCCGGATCTCTTCCACATAGGTTACCTGCGGCAGATTCAGTTTTTCGGCAACCTGTGGTCCGACCTGCGCCGTATCACCGTCAATCGCCTGGCGCCCGGCAATAATCAGATCGACTTTGCCCATCTTTTTAATGGCCTGGGCCAGGGCATACGAGGTAGCCAGGGTATCGGAACCGGCAAAAGCACGGTCAGTAAGCAGGACACCATCGTCGGCACCACGGAACATCCCTTCGCGAATGATCTCTGCCGCCCGGCCTGGGCCCATCGTCAAAATGGTAATGACGGTTCCCGGAACCATGTCTTTTATCCTCAATGCCTGTTCCAGTGCATTCAAGTCTTCGGGATTAAAAATAGCAGGCAACGCCGCGCGGTTAACCGTCCCGTCAGCCTTCATTGCATCCTTCCCCACGTTGCGGGTATCGGGCACCTGCTTTGCTAAAACAACAATTTTAAAACCTTTCATTTCTATTGGATTAGTTTCTATTTTTTCGGAAAAACAAATATATAAACTGAGGTAAAACTTACAAAACGATCCCCTTGGCCGAATCGGAGGGTTCCGGGTGGTTTTCGGCAAGGATCAGGGTCAAAGAGCCGTTGGGTACCGCGGAACGAACAACAGATAAGCCATTAAAACAATCAACCATTTACTTTGAATGTTCCCCCGGCTGTTCAAAAAGCATCAATTTAGATTGATTTTACGGAAGGAGGCTGCGTCAAAATCTGCAAAAAATACCTTTCTCAAAAAGTCTTTACAATATTTCCTCTTAAAAGAGAGCTCTTCGGCGTCCCCTGCTGTAAGCAGACGGGGTTGCAGGGAGCCATACCGACAGCCGGCAACAAAAAAAGGAGCTTCGAAAAGCTCCTTTCTCTATTGGTATTTGAAAATTTTATGCCTGTGCGGTGGGGCCGCCAAAATTAAGCGGCGGCAAACCCGGCTCGTGGCCACCTTTCAGGTCGATCACACCATGGGCGGCTTCATATTTCTTCAGGTTGTCCTGAAGGGCCAAAAGCAACCGTTTGGCATGTTCCGGAGTAAGAATAATGCGTGACTTGACATTCGCCTTGGGAATCCCGGGCATGATCCGGACAAAATCGAGTACAAATTCGGAACTCGAATGGGTGATCACGGCCAGGTTCGAATAGATTCCCTGGGCTACTTCCTCACTCAATTCAATATTTAATTGCTGAGGCTGTTGTTTGTTGTCATTCATACTTTCTTACTTTTTAATCCAGTTCTTCCTGAGGTTCTTTCATGTCAACCAGGCGGTCGTACTCGTTTTTCGAGCCAACCACAAGGTTTTTGTATTCTTTCAAACCAGTTCCGGCCGGAATCAGGTGTCCGCAGATAACGTTCTCCTTCAGCCCGTCAAGATAGTCAACTTTCCCCATGATGGCCGATTCGTTGAGTACCTTGGTTGTTTCCTGGAACGAAGCTGCCGACAACCAGCTGCGGGTTTGCAGGGCAGCCCGGGTAATTCCCTGAAGGATCTGGCTCGAAGTTGCGGGGATAGCTTCCCTGGCTTCAACCAACCGTTTGTCTTTTCGTCTCAGCTGCGAGTTTTCGTCTCTCAGCCTGCGGGACGAAATGATCTGGCCGGCACGCAATCCTTCTCCATCTCCCGGCTCAACTACAACTTTTTTGTTGTAGATCCAGTCGTTCTCCTGGAGGAATTCGTTTTTGTCAACGACCTGTTTTTCGAGGAAACGGGTATCTCCCGGGTCATCAATTTCCACTTTACGCATCATCTGGCGGATGATCACTTCAAAGTGTTTGTCGTTAATTTTCACCCCCTGCATCCGGTAAACATCCTGCACTTCGTTGAGGATATACTCCTGAACAGCGGTGGGACCTTTAATGGCCAGAATATCGGAGGGCGTAGTGGCGCCGTCGGAAAGCGGAGTACCGGCACGGATGTAGTCGTTTTCCTGAACCAGGATCTGACGCGACAGCGGTACGAGGTACTTTTTCACGTCTCCCAGTTTGGAAGTGACCACAATTTCGCGGTTACCCCGTTTGATTTTACCCAGCGAAACTTCACCGTCAATTTCGGAAACCACGGCCGGATTGGACGGGTTGCGCGCTTCGAACAATTCGGTTACACGGGGCAAACCACCGGTGATGTCGCCGGCTTTACCAGCTGCACGCGGAATTTTGACCAGAACCTGACCGGCATGTACCGCATCATTGTTGCTTACCGCCAGGTGACCGCCCACCGGAAGGTTGTATGAACGGATCATTTCACCGTTTTCGTCTACAATCTTCAACGACGGGTTGCGGGTTTTATCCCTGGTTTCAATGATCACTTTTTCGTTGTAACCGGTCTGTTCGTCCGACTCTTCACGGAAAGTAACCCCTTCTACCAGGTTTTCAAACTCAACCTTACCATTGTATTCGGTGATAATCACCCCATTGTACGGGTCCCATTCGCAAATGAGTTTCCCTTTCGTAATCTCATCACCATTTTTGATGTACAGTTTCGAACCGTACGGAATCGGATGAGAAGAGAGCTGGATATTGGTGTTTTTATCGATGATTTTGAGTTCAGCCAGACGACTCACCACAATATCAACCGGTTTTCCTTCTTTGTCGACATATCCGACACTACGCAGCTCTTCGATCTCGGCATATCCATCGTATTTTGAAATCACGGTGGATTGGGCAGAGATGTTTCCGGCGATCCCCCCTACGTGGAAGGTACGGAGGGTAAGCTGTGTCCCCGGCTCGCCAATCGACTGTGCCGCGATCACTCCAACTGCTTCACCGCGCTGAACCTTCTTGCCGGTAGCCAGGTTGCGTCCGTAACACTTGGCACAAACCCCGATTTCAGATTCGCAGGTAAGTACCGAACGGATTTCAACACTTTCAATCGGAGAATTTTCAATAATTGTCGCGATGTCTTCGTTGATTTCGTCGCCCGATTTAACGATCAGCTCTCCGTTGAGCGGATGGTAAATATCGTGTACCGAGGTACGTCCGATGATCCGGTCAAAGAGGGAGGCAACAATCTCTTCATTGTTTTTAATGGCGGTTGCGACCAATCCTCTCAGGGTTCCGCAGTCGTCTTCCGAAATAATCACATCCTGTGCAACGTCGACCAGACGACGGGTGAGGTAACCTGCGTCAGCTGTTTTGAGCGCGGTGTCGGCCAACCCTTTACGGGCACCGTGCGTAGAGATAAAGTATTCCAGAACCGACAAGCCTTCTTTAAAGTTGGCAAGAATCGGGTTTTCGATAATCTGCGAAGTGGTAGAACCAGACTTTTGCGGTTTTGCCATCAATCCCCTCATTCCGCACAGCTGGCGAATCTGTTCTTTCGATCCCCTGGCGCCCGAGTCAAGCATCATGTAAATCGAGTTGAACCCCTGTTTGTCATCGCTGAGCGTTTTCATTACCGAATGGGTAAGCTTGGCGTTGGCATGTGTCCAGATATCGATAACCTGGTTGTAACGTTCGTTGTTGGTGATGAATCCCATATTGTAGTTCCCCAGCACCTCCTCCACTTCGTGGTAACCTTCATCCATAATATGACGCTTGTCTTCGGGAATGATGACATCGTCGAGGTTGAAGGACAAACCACCGCGATAAGCCCAGTAATATCCCATGTCTTTAATCGCGTCGAGGAAAGCCACGGTAGCAGCATTCCCGGTCCGTTTGAACACGTCGGAAATGATGTTCCGGAGCGCTTTTTTGGTCAGTAACTGGTTGATATACCCAGCTTCGCGCGGAACCTGTTCGTTGAAGATGACCCGCCCAATGGTAGTTTCAATGATGTGATGGAAAAATTCGCCTTTTTCATCTACATCTTCCACTTTCACTTTTACCTGAGCGTGCATGGCAACCACTCCTTCGTTGAAAGCGATGATGGCTTCTTCAGGAGAGTAGAAAGTCATGCCTTCCCCTTTTGCGCCGGGGCGCGGCTTGGTCATGTAATAGAGCCCGAGAACCATGTCTTGCGACGGTACGGTAATGGGCGCTCCGTTGGCCGGGTTCAGCAGGTTATGCGAAGCCAGCATCAATAGCTGGGCTTCGAGGATAGCTGCATTGCCCAGCGGAAGGTGAACCGCCATCTGGTCACCGTCGAAGTCAGCGTTAAAACCGGTACAAACCAGCGGGTGCAGCTGAATTGCTTTCCCTTCGATCAGTACAGGCTGGAAGGCTTGGATAGAAAGGCGGTGCAGGGTAGGCGCACGGTTCAGCAGCACGGGATGACCTTTCAATACGTTTTCGAGGATTTCCCAAACGACCGGATCTTTCCGGTCAACTATTTTTTTAGCTGATTTTACAGTTTTGACAATTCCCCGTTCGATCAGTTTCCGGATCACAAACGGTTTGTACAATTCAGCAGCCATGTCTTTCGGCAGGCCACATTCGTGCAGTTTCAGCTTCGGACCAACCACAATAACCGAACGGGCCGAGTAGTCTACACGTTTACCGAGCAGGTTCTGACGGAAACGTCCCTGTTTCCCTTTTAAGCTGTCGGACAACGACTTCAGCGCACGGTTATTTTCGGTCTTCACCGCATTCACCTTACGTGAATTGTCGAAGAGTGAATCCACGGCTTCCTGGAGCATCCTCTTTTCGTTGCGGAGAATTACTTCAGGAGCTTTGATCTCGATAAGCCTTTTCAACCGGTTGTTGCGGATGATCACCCGGCGGTACAGGTCGTTGAGGTCGGAAGTGGCAAATCTTCCACCATCGAGCGGCACCAGCGGACGAAGGTCAGGCGGAATAACCGGAACAACTTTCACGATCATCCATTCGGGCCGGTTCAGGTTTTTACTGGCGCGGAAGGCTTCGACTACCTGAAGGCGTTTGAGCGCTTCGCTTTTACGCTGCTGTGACGTTTCAGTATTGGCTTTGTGCCGCAGATCGTATGACAGTTCGTCGAGATCAATTTTCGACAAAATGGTATAGAGCGCATCGGCCCCCATTTTGGCTACGAACTTGTTTGGGTCGTCATCGTCGAGATACTGGTTTTCTTTGGGCAGTGTGTCGATGATGTCGAGGTACTCCTCTTCCGAGAGGAAGTCAAGAAACTTAACTCCTTCGGGAGCTTTAATCCCCGGGTTGATAACGACGTAACGTTCGTAATAGATAATTGAATCGAGTTTTTTGGTTGGCAACCCCAGCAGGTAACCAATTTTATTGGGGAGCGACCGGAAATACCAGATGTGGGCCACGGGTACCACCAGTGAAATGTGCCCCATCCGTTCGCGGCGAACCTTTTTCTCGGTTACTTCCACACCACAGCGGTCGCAAACAATCCCTTTGTAACGAATCCGTTTATATTTACCGCAATGGCACTCGTAATCTTTTACGGGTCCGAAAATCCTCTCGCAGAATAACCCGTCACGTTCAGGCTTGTAAGTCCTGTAGTTAATGGTTTCCGGCTTTAGTACCTCTCCGTGAGAACGTTCCAGGATCTCTTCAGGAGAAGCGAGGCTTATTGAAATTTTGGCAAAATTGCTTTTCGCTTTGTTATCTTTTCTGAATGCCATAAAAGCTGTTATTAATACGTTGAAACAGAACCATTCGTAAATGGTCCCACAAATTATTCCATCCTAACGCTCAGGCCAAGGCCTCTCAGTTCATGCAAAAGAACATTCAGTGACTCCGGAATTCCGGGCTGCGGCATAGGTTCGCCTTTTACGATGGCTTCGTATGCTTTTGCCCTTCCCATCACATCGTCTGATTTTACGGTCAGAATTTCCTGCAAAATATGGGAAGCTCCGAATGCTTCGAGCGCCCAAACTTCCATTTCTCCGAAACGCTGGCCCCCAAACTGGGCTTTACCCCCAAGCGGTTGCTGGGTAATGAGCGAGTATGGTCCGATGGAACGGGCGTGCATCTTGTCTTCAACCATGTGACCCAGTTTCATCATGTAGATGACCCCTACAGTGGTCTGCTGGTCGAACGGCTGACCGGTTTCCCCGTCGTAAAGAACGGTTTTTCCGTATTTCGGAAGTCCGGCCTTATCGGTATATTCGGTGATCTCTTCCAGTGAGGCACCGTCAAAAATCGGAGTGGCAAATTTAACCCCCAACTCTTTTCCGGCCCATCCCAAAACAGTCTCGTAGATCTGTCCCAGGTTCATCCTCGAAGGTACTCCCAACGGGTTCAAGACGATATCAACCGGCGTTCCGTCGGCCAGGAACGGCATATCTTCCACCCGTACCACGCGTGAAACGATCCCCTTGTTCCCGTGACGACCGGCCATCTTATCCCCGATCTGCAGTTTTCTTTTCTTGGCAATATAAACTTTGGCAAGCTGGATAATTCCTGCTGGCAATTCGTCGCCAATGGTAACATTGAAGCGTTCACGCCGGGCTACGGCTTCGGCTTCTTTGTACTTCATGATATAGTTATTGACAACTCTGAAGATCAGGTCGTTTTTATCCTTATCAGTGGTCCATTTGCTCGGATTTACCGTCATATAATCGATTTCCTGCAACTGTTTCAGGGTGAATTTGATTCCTTTGGCGATCACTTCGGTGCCAAAGTAGTCTTTTACGCCCTGAGAAGTTTTGCCTGAAACGAGTTCAAACAGCTTTTCCTCCAGTTTTGCTTTCAACGCGGCAACTTCTTTGTCAAAACGTTCATCGATCTGGTCGAGTAACGGTTTGGTCGAGAGTTTTCCTTTTTTGTCTTTCGCCACGCGCGAGAAGAGCTTTTTATCGATCACCACTCCGGAGAGCGAAGGCGACGCTTTCAGAGAAGCATCTTTCACATCACCGGCTTTGTCTCCAAAAATAGCGCGAAGCAGTTTTTCTTCCGGCGAAGGATCTGATTCTCCTTTGGGGGTAATCTTCCCGATCAGGATATCGCCGGGTTTTACATTAGCCCCAATACGGATCAAACCGTTTTCGTCGAGGTTTTTGGTGGCCTCTTCGCTAACGTTCGGAATATCGGAGGTGAACTCTTCGACGCCGCGTTTGGTGTCGCGCACTTCGAGGCTGTACTCATCGACATGTACCGAGGTAAAAACGTCTTCGCGTACGATACGTTCAGAGACCACAATGGCATCTTCATAGTTGTATCCCTGCCAGGGCATAAAAGCTACCATCAGGTTACGACCGAGTGCCAGCTCGCCGTTTTGCGTGGCATAACCTTCGGTCAGCACCTCACCGGCTTTCACACGCTGTCCTTTTTCCACAATCGGGTTGAGGTCAACGGTAGTGCCCTGGTTGGTTTTGGCATATTTCGGCAGATTATAAGTAACCACTTCCGGATCGAAGCTGACGAATTTGTCGTCTTCGGTCATGTCATACCGGACAATGATCTTGCGGGCATCCACATATTCGATTACCCCATCGGCTTCGGCCTTGATCAGGATCATCGAGTCGCTGGCGGCGCGTCCTTCCAGACCGGTTCCCACGACGGGGGCCTCCGGGCGAAGCAGCGGTACCGCCTGGCGCATCATGTTTGATCCCATCAGGGCACGGTTGGCATCGTCATGTTCCAGGAAGGGAATCAGCGAGGCAGCTACCGAAGCAATCTGGTTGGGACCAACGTCCATCAATACCACCTCCTCACGGTCAACCAGCGGATAGTCGCCATCCAGACGGGCTTTCACCTTCTGGTTTTTGAAATGACCGTTGGGGTCGATCGGCGCGTTAGCCTGGGCAATTACCAATCCTTCCTCCTCTTCGGCGGTCAGGAATACGACTCCTTCATCAGAGAGGTCCACCTGGCCATCGCCGGCTTTTCGGTAAGGGGTGGCAATAAATCCGAGGTCGGTAATTTTGGCAAACACACAAAGTGACGAAATCAACCCGATGTTGGGTCCTTCGGGTGTTTCAATCGGGCAGAGCCTGCCGTAGTGAGTAAAGTGAACGTCGCGGACTTCAAAGCCAGCACGCTCACGCGACAAACCGCCAGGTCCCAGTGCCGACATACGACGTTTGTGCGTCAGCTCGGCCAGCGGGTTGGTTTGGTCCATAAACTGCGACAAGGCATTGGTACCAAAAAATGAGTTGATTACCGAAGAGAGGGTTTTCGAATTGATCAGGTCGATCGGTGTAAACACCTCGTTATCCCTGACGTTCATCCGCTCCCGGATCGTACGGGCCATACGTGCCAGTCCAACTCCGAACTGTCCGTACATCTGTTCACCTACGGTGCGCACCCTTCGGTTGCTGAGGTGGTCGATGTCGTCCACATCGGTTTTGGAGTTAACCAGCTGTATGAGGTATTTAATAATCTCAATAATATCTTCTTTCGTCAGCACCCTGGTCTCCATGTCGATGTTGAGTCCCAGTTTTTTGTTGATCCGGTAACGTCCAACATCGCCGAGGTCATAACGTTTGTCTGAAAAGAAGAGCTTGTCGATCACGTCGCGGGCGGTCGCCTCGTCGGGCGGTTCAGCGTTACGCAACTGACGATAGATGTGCAAAACAGCTTCCTTTTCTGAGTTACAGGGGTCTTTCTGCAGCGTATTGTAAATGATTGCAAAGTCCTGCTGGTTCTGATCTTCTTTGTGCAGCAGGATCGATTTTACGCCGGCATCGATGATCTCATCAATATGGTCGTCGGTGACGATGGTTTCACGATCGATGATGACCTCGTTTCGTTCGATGGAAACAACTTCGCCGGTATCTTCATCCACGAAGTCTTCCACCCACGATTTCAGGACACGGGCGGCAAGTCGTCGGCCTACAATTTTTTTCAGACCGGCTTTCGACACTTTAATTTCATCAGCCAGATCGAAGATTTCAAGAATTTCCCGGTCGCTTTCGTAGCCGATTGCCCGCAGGAGGGTCGTTACGGGCAGCTTCTTTTTCCGGTCGATGTAAGCAAACATGACACTGTTGATGTCAGTGGCAAATTCGATCCAGGAACCTTTAAACGGGATAATTCGGGCTGAATACAATTTGGTGCCGTTGGCATGGACACTTTGTCCGAAGAAAACACCGGGTGACCGGTGAAGCTGGGAGACGATAACCCGTTCGGCACCATTGATGATAAAGGTACCTTTATTGGTCATGTAGGGGACGGTTCCCAGGTACACATCCTGCACGACGGTGTCGAAATCTTCGTGTTCAGGATCGGTACAATAAAGTTTTAACTTGGCTTTCAGCGGCACACTGAAAGTCAATCCCCGCTCAATGCACTCTTCGATCGAGTAGCGGGGCGGGTCAACCTGATAATCCAGGAATTCGAGGACGAAGTTATTCCGGGTGTCAGAGATGGGAAAATTTTCCTGGAAAACTTTGTAAAGTCCTTCTACTTTCCTGTTGTCAGGCGTTGTTTTTAACTGAAAAAATTCTTTGAACGATTTTACTTGTACTTCTAAGAAGTCAGGATAATCAAACCTGGTCTGTGTTGAGGAAAAACTGATCCTCTCGTTTTTTGTTTTTACCGACATGTATTTATACTGAGTTAAGTATTGGAAATATAAATACACAAAAAGGTTTAGATTCCTACGTGAGTAGGATTCTAAACCGTATTTGCCTTAAATAAGGCTTTCCACCTATTTAATTTCAACTTCTGCTCCAGCTTCTTCTAACTGAGCTTTTAATGCCTCGGCTTCGTCTTTCGAAACTTTCTCCTTGATTGCTTTCGGAGCAGCATCAACGACTTCCTTGGCTTCTTTCAGTCCAAGACCGGTTAATTCCTTAACGAGTTTCACGACTGCAAGTTTAGACTGGCCTGCTGATTTCAGAATTACGTCGAATTCAGTCTGAACTGCTTCAACAGCGGCTTCAGCACCTGCTCCGGCGGGTCCGGCAACTGCAACAGCAGCAGCGGCGGGTTCAATACCATATTCGTCTTTCAGGATCTTAGCCAATTCATTAACCTCTTTAACAGTTAAGTTCACTAACTCTTCTGCAAGCTGTTTCAAATCTGCCATTTGTATTTAATTTTAATTTATTATTTCTAAAAAGCTTATTCTTTTTCTCCGAGTGTTTTGAGAACACCGTGTAAAATATTGCCACCTGACTGGAGCTGTGAAAGCACTGTTTTGACAGGTGATTGAAGCAAGGCCACCACGTCGGCAATAAGTTCGTTTTTCGATTTCACGGCAATCAATGCATCTAACTGATCATCTCCTATGTATACTGATTCTTCCACATAGGCGCCTTTAAGAATAGGCCGGTTGCGATTTTTTCTGAAATCTTTGATCAGTTTTGCAGGGATATTGCTGTTTTCGGTGAACATTACCGAGGTGCTCCCTTTTAGTACATCGTAAAGTTCCGGTGCCTGTTTGTCAGACTGTTCCAGTGCTTTACGCAGCAGTGTGTTCTTTACTACAACCAGTTTTACATTTTGTTTGAAGCATAACCTTCTGAGGTCGTTGGTATCGGCCGCATTGAGTTCGCTAATGTCAGTCAGGTAAAAATGGTTGCTTGAATTAATTTGTTCGGTTAAACTGTCGATAATAATTTGTTTCTCAGAACTCTTCATAACCACGCATTTTTAGTCAGCAACTGACTTAGGTTCAACTTGAATACCAGGACTCATGGTACTTGACAGGTAAATACTTTTGATGTAGGTACCTTTGGCAGCTGTAGGTTTGAGCTTGACAATCATGTTGACAAACTCCTGGACGTTTTCACGCAGCTTTTCGGCTGTAAAAGATACTTTACCGATAGAAGTGTGGACAATTCCAAATTTGTCAACTTTAAAGTCGATTTTACCTTGTTTAACTTCCTGGATGGCTTTTCCCACTTCCATGGTAACGGTTCCGCTCTTCGGGTTGGGCATCAATCCACGGGGTCCGAGGATACGTCCCAACTGTCCAACTTTTCCCATTACCGGAGGCATGGTGATGATCACATCCACATCGGTCCATCCGCCTTTAATTTTCTCGATGTAATCATCGAGGCCTACATAATCGGCGCCGCCGTCTTTGGCTTCCTGCACCTTGTCGGGAGTAACCAAAGCGAGCACCCTGATTTCTTTTCCTGTACCATGGGGTAACGAAACTACGCCTCTTACCATCTGGTTGGCTTTCCTCGGGTCAACTCCCAGGCGAATATCGATATCTACCGAAGCATCGAATTTGGTGTAAGTAATTTGTTTAACCAGTTCCGTAGCTTCATCGATGGGATAAACTTTACCCTTTTCAATTTTCCCAAGTGCAGCTTTCTTATTTTTCGTAATTCTGCCCATCGTAAAAGATTTAATTAATTATTGAATGGGGATTGTCCTTCAACGTTAATCCCCAAACTTCTGGCAGTCCCGGCCACCATTCGCATTGCCGATTCAACAGTAAAACAATTGAGGTCCGACATTTTGTCTTCGGCAATCAGTTTAACCTGTTCCCAGGTCACTGAGCCAACTTTTTTGACATGTGGTTCGGCCGAACCTTTTTTTGCTTTTGCCGCTTCGAGCAATTGAATCGCTACAGGAGGTTGTTTGACAATAAAATCAAACGATTTATCCGCATAGACTGTAATCACCACCGGAAGCACTTTCCCTGCAAGGTCTTGTGTCCTTCCGTTGAATTGTTTACAGAATTGCATGATATTAACCCCTTTAGACCCTAATGCTGGCCCTACCGGTGGTGATGGATTAGCAGCACCACCTTTAATTTGCAATTTAATTAATGCAGCAATTTCTTTCGCCATAGCAAAAAATTAGAGCGTTTTTACTCCTTCTCAACTTGCATGAAGCTGAGTTCCAAAGGAGTTTTTCTACCAAAAATCTTCACCATTACCTGCAACTTCTTCTTCTCCTCATTGATTGCCTCAATGGTTCCGTTAAAGCCATTAAATGGTCCATCGATTACTTTCACGGTTTCACCCACGATATAAGGGATATTCAACTCTTCTCCGGTATCGGCCAATTCGTCCACTTTTCCTAAAATCCGGTTTACTTCACTCGGCCGCATCGGCACCGGATCGCCACCTTTGGTGTCGCCCAGAAAGCCAATCACATTGGGAATATTGCGCAAAATATGCGCAACTTCTCCTACCAATGCAGCTTCAATAAGAATATAACCCGGAAAAAAGCTTCTCTCCTTGCTGACTTTTTTCCCGTTTCTGATTTGATAGACCTTTTCGGTTGGAATTAAAACCTGTGTAACAAAACCCTGAAGATCACCTTTGGCGATTTCGTTCTCAATGTATTCCTTCACCTTCTTCTCTTTTCCGCCTATCGCTCGAAGGACATACCACCTTTTACTATTTTCGCTCATAGTGACTCCAGCCAATTAATAAAATAAGCCATAGATAAATCCCATTATGTTCTCAAAAGAGATGTCCATAACGAAAATTACGAGTGCTATGATAAAGGAAGCAACCATCACAACTAATGCACTGCTTTGCAGTTCTTTCCAAGTAGGCCATGTAACCTTATGAACCAGTTCATCATAAGCCTCTTCGATATATACCTTGAGTTTCATCCCAATAATTGATTTTGGCCGGATGGCAAGATTCGAACTTACTGTTTTTCAACAACTCCCAACTGAGTAACACCCGAAAATAGTCCCGGATAACATCCGGGACTATTTTGTGTATTGTTTAATCTTTGGATTATTCAATGATTTCAGTTACCTGACCTGCACCTACGGTACGTCCACCTTCGCGGATAGCAAAACGAAGACCGAGATTGAGTGCTACAGGATAGATCAGTTCCACTTCGATTGAAACGTTATCGCCAGGCATAACCATTTCACGTCCTTCGGGGAGGTGAATTTCACCGGTTACGTCAAGGGTACGCAGGTAGAACTGCGGACGATATTTGTTGTGGAACGGCGTGTGACGGCCACCTTCTTCTTTTTTCAGAACGTAGATCTCAGCTTTAAATTTGGTATGCGGAGTAATGGAGCCCGGTTTTGCCAAAATCTGACCACGTTTGATCTCTTTTTTGTCAACACCACGAAGCAACAGTCCTACGTTATCCCCAGCCTGGCCATCGTCCAGAATTTTGCGGAACATTTCAACACCGGTACAGACGGTTTTGCGTCCGGTAGCGCCAAGACCGATAATCTGGAGCTCATCACCTGTGTGAACAACACCGGTTTCGATACGACCAGTTGCAACCGTACCACGACCAGTAATCGAGAATACGTCTTCAACAGGCATCAGGAACGGTTTGTCTTTATCACGCGGAGGCAGCGGAATCCAAGCATCAACTGCATCCATCAGTTCCATAACTTTGTCTTCCCACTGCGGTTCGCCATTGAGTGCACCAAGTGCTGATCCCTGGATAACCGGAGTGTTGTCGCCGTCAAATTTGTAGAAGCTCAACAGGTCGCGTACTTCCATTTCAACCAGCTCCAGGATTTCCGGGTCGTCAACCATGTCCACTTTGTTCATGAAAACAACGATACGCGGAACGTTTACCTGGCGGGCCAACAGAATGTGCTCGCGGGTTTGCGGCATCGGACCATCAGTAGCAGCTACAACAAGGATAGCACCGTCCATCTGGGCAGCACCAGTAACCATGTTTTTCACATAGTCGGCGTGGCCGGGACAGTCAACGTGTGCATAGTGTCGAGTTGCGGTCTGGTATTCTACGTGTGAGGTGTTAATGGTAATACCCCTTTCTTTTTCTTCAGGAGCATTGTCAATAGAGTCGAATGATTTAACTTCAGACAGACCTTTTTTAGCCAAAACCTGCGTGATGGCGGCGGTCAGGGTAGTTTTACCATGGTCAACGTGGCCAATCGTCCCAATGTTGACATGGTCTTTGTCCCTTTTAAAATGTTCTTTAGCCATAACTCGAAAAATTTTATTTATTTATTTTAAAATCATTTGAGCCGGAGACGAGAATTGAACTCGTGACCTCTTCCTTACCAAGGAAGCGCTCTACCCCTGAGCTACTCTGGCTTTAAAATTTGAGCGGGAAACGGGACTCAAACCCGCGACCCTCAGCTTGGAAGGCTGATGCTCTATCGACTGAGCTACTCCCGCATTTTGCCTTTTT
>JARKOX010000291.1 GCA_029975525.1 Prolixibacteraceae bacterium
TGACCTGAACGGAAACGAGGTGTGGAAATATCCACATCCGAAGGAGGAGGATACCGATCAGACCTGGAAAGTGAAAGATCCGTTTGTGCAGGAGCATGTGAATCTGGTAACCGGCATCCGTACCGGAAAACCGGTTAACGATGCCGAGCCGCATGTCCATTCAACGCTGATTACCATCATGGGGCGTATATCGGCTTACACCGGCAAAGATGTCACCTGGGACGAGGTGCTCAATTCCGACCTCTACCTGGGACCCAAAAATTATGTTTTCGGTCCGGTTCCCAACATTCCGGAAACCATTCCGGTAATTGGGGTGGAAACTTCGCCTTCCTGAAAAATCAGCTCATTTCAATGTTTTTGTTAACGGATAAAACCTAAAAAATGAACAGACGACAATTTGCCAAAAATACGGCGATGGCCTCCGCACTGATTACTGCAGCGCCATTTATGGGACTTTCAAAAAATCCTTTTCCGGCTGCACGATCCATCAAAAAAGGGATCATGTGGGGAAGCATTGCCACGGGCAGCACGGTGCTCGAAAAATTTCAGCTTGCCAAACAGGCCGGCTTCGACGGGGTGGAGCCACTGAGCCACCTCGACCGTGAGGAGGTGCTGAAAGCCCGCGCAGCCACTGGGCTGGCTATCCCGAGTGTAAGCGGAGCCCAACATTGGAAATATCCGCTTTCCGACCCTGATCCCGAAGTGCGTCAAAAAGGGGTGGAGGCCCTGAAGGTTTCCCTCGAAGATGCCAAAGCCTACGGCGCCGATACCGTTTTGCTGGTGCCGGGGCGGGTCAGCGAAGCCGTTTCGTACGACGATTGCTGGAACCGTTCTGTGGCCGAGATCAAAAAAGTGGTGCCGCTGGCCGAAAAACTGAAGGTGAAAATTGCCATCGAAAATGTGTGGAACAACTTCCTGCTCAGTCCGATGGAAGCCGCCCGCTATGTCGATCAGTTTAAAAGTCCGGCGGTCGGTTTTTATTTCGACTGCGGCAATATTCTGGTGTATGGCTGGCCCGAACAGTGGATCAGGATTCTGGGAAAACGGATTGCCAAAATTCATATCAAGGAATTCAGTAACCAGCTTGCCGACACCCAGGGCAAACGTGCCGGTTTTAACGTAAAACTACAGGAGGGGACCGTTAACTGGTCTGCCGTAATGAAGGCACTCGACGAAGTGGGTTACCAGGACTGGGCCACCATCGAACAGCCGGGCGGCGACTCTCCGGAAGGTTTAAAAGACCTTTGCGACCGGCTGAAAAATATTTTGAACAGTTAATCTGCCGCGCTGATTAACCGAAACTAAAGCTTAAACCAATAGAAATGAATCAATCACGACGTAATTTTATCAAAATAGCCGGGACCGGAACGGCCGTGTTGGCGGTAGGCGGCGTACTCCCGGGCTTCAGCGCCAAAAGTTACAGCCGCATTGTGGGGGCCAACGACCGGGTGGGAGTTGCCGTCGCGGGGGTTAACGGACGGGGAACTCCGCTGGCCAGATATTTTGCCCGGTTACCGCAAAGTGAGGTGGTCGCCTTGTGTGATGTGGATAGCCGCGCCCTGGAGAAATGTATCGCCGGAACGGCTAAAATTCAGGAGAGAAATCCCAAAGGAGAAAAAGATATCCGGAAAATGCTGGAAGACCAGCAGGTCGATGCGGTGGTGATTGCCATGCCCGATCACTGGCATACCCCGGCAGCCCTGCTTTCGTTGCAGGCCGGCAAACATGTGTATCTCGAAAAACCGGTCAGCCACAACCCGCGGGAAGGCGAGATGCTGGTGGAAGCCTCCGCCAGATATGGCAAGGTGGTGCAGATTGGCACCCAGCGGCGCTCGTGGCCCAAAGTGGTTGAAGCGATCAGCGAAGTGCAAAACGGAGTTATCGGGAAACCCTATTTCGGGAAAGCGTGGTACACCAACAACCGCACCAGTATCGGCACCGGAAAAACGACGGAAGTACCTGCCTGGCTCGACTGGAACCTCTGGCAGGGGCCGGCTCCCCGGAGCGGTTTCCGCGATAATATTGTCCATTACAACTGGCACTGGTTCTGGCACTGGGGAACCGGCGAAGCGCTTAACAATGGTACCCACATGGTGGATCTGCTCTGCTGGGGGATGGGGCTTGACTATCCCACCCGGGTCCATTCGGCTGGCGGGCGTTACCACTACCGCGACGACTGGGAAACTCCCGATACGCAGGTGATCAGCATGGATTTCGGCGACCGGGCTTCCATTTCGTGGGAAGGACGCAGCTGCAACGGCAAACATGTGGAAGGCAGCTCCGTTGGCGTCATCTTTTTTGGTGAAAACGGCAGCCTTTTTATCTCCGGCGGAAATGACTACAAAATTTTCGACAAGGCCAACAAAGTGGTGAAGGAGGTCAAAAGCGACATCACCATCGACCCGCGCAACACCATCAATCCGTCGGAACAGCTCGATTTGTTTCACATCCAGAATTTCCTCGACGGAATTATCAAAGGCTCCCCGCTGAATATGACGCCGGAAGCCGGACACCGCTGCACCCTGCTGATGCAGCTGGGAAACATTGCCCAGCGGGTGGGACGGAGCCTGCAAACCGACCCCAAAAACGGGCAGATCATCGGCGACACGGAAGCGCAGCAGCTGTGGGGGAGAAGTTATGAACCGGGCTGGGAGCCCAGGGTTTAATTTTTCAGAATATTAAACTGTGCTTCATGTAAAGGCACGCAGAAGTCTTGTTTTTACAGGGCTTCTGTGGATTTTTCAGTCTGGCAAACAAAAACTTTTCAAAACAAAAGAAGATTATGCAAACCAATCGTCGTTCATTTATTAAAAGTGTATCGATAGCCGGGGTGGGGCTGGTTACCGTTCGCCCGTCGGCCTGGCAGGAGAGTTCTCCGGTTGCCGCCGGAAAGCGGGTCGGAATCATCGGGCTGGATACCTCGCACAGCATTGCTTTTACCAAAACGCTGAACAACCCTGAGGCAGGGCCGCAATTTGGCGGATACCGGGTGGTGGCGGCCTTTCCGCAGGGCAGCCTCGACATTGCTTCCAGTGTAGAGCGTATTCCGGGTTACACCCGCGACATCCAGGCCATGGGGGTGGAGATCACCGCCTCTGTTGAGGAGCTGCTGGAGAAAACAGATGTCATCCTGCTCGAAACCAACGATGGACGCCGGCACCTGGAGCAGGCCATCCAGGTTTACAAAGCGGGCAAAACTGTCTTTATCGACAAGCCGGTTGCCGGTTCGCTGACCGATGCCATAGCGATTTACGAGGCGGCAAACGATTTTAAAGTGCCGGTTTTTTCCTCCTCTTCGTTGCGTTACATGTCGAATATGAAAGATATTTTGCAGAAGCAGGTGATTGGCAGGGTGTTGGGCGTCGACGCTTACAGTCCGGCAACGCTCGAAGCTACCCATCCCGATCTTTTCTGGTATGGCATCCACGGGGTAGAGGCGCTGTACACGGTGATGGGAACCGGGTGTAAATCCGTTGCGAGGGCTTTTACGCCCGACACCGATCTGGTAACCGGGGTGTGGAACGACAACCGGATCGGCACGTTCCGGGGGCTTCGTTCCGGGAAAACCGGCTACGGCGGCGTGGCTTACGGCGAGAAGGGGATCCTGTCGCTGGGCGATTACAACGGTTACAATCCACTGCTCGAAGAGATTGTGAAGTTTTTTCAAACCGGAATTTCGCCGGTGCCAGCCAGCGAGACGCTGGAGATCTTCACCTTTATGGAAGCTGCCGATGAAAGTAAACGCCGCAAAGGAGCCGTGGTTGAGCTGGAAGAAGTGTGGCAGAAAGCCTCCCGCAAAGTCAGGAGGAATTGGAAATAAACCACTTGGCAGGCAGCTCCGAAAAGAAACAAACATTCCAACAGCGTCCGGATATTATTATTTTTGTGATAAACCAATGATGCCACCGTTTTGAAAGAGGAGCTGCTGACCGATGGTTTAAGAAGAAGGGACAAGGTAATTTTTGATTATCTTTTCAACTATTACTATTCCGCGCTTTGTGTTTTTGCAATGAAATACATTGGTGACCAGAATGTAGTAGAAGACCTGGTTCAGGATGTTTTTGTCACGTTGTGGGCCGAGGGACCTCGCCTGAAAATCAATACGTCGTTGAAGGGGTACCTGTTTACGTCGGTACGCAACCGTTGTCTCGATACGCAAAAACATTTACAAACCCGGGAGAGTTACCGTACCCAACTGCTGTCGGTTGCCATCAGCCCCGAAATTCCGGCTGAAAATATGCTGGCTGAATCGGAATTGCGTCAGATCATCCAAGCCAGCCTCGAAAGATTGCCTCCCCGTTGTCGCGAAATTTTCATCCTGAACCGGATGAATGGTTTCACCAATCAGGAAATTGCCAGTCAGCTCGGTATTTCCAAACGTACCGTCGAGTTACAGATCAGCAACGCCCTGAAAATTATGAGAAGAGAGCTGGCAGAATATCTGCCGCTACTGATCATTGCCTGGCTGCTGCGATAAAAATCCTGTATCTGATATATGTGTTTCCAGCGTCTCAGTCGTCTTTTAAATGAACAGGCGAAAAAGAGATGCTCCGGTTCGTGATTTAATGTTTTGCGCAAATGAATTTTAGTTTTAACGACATTGAAAATTGGCTGCCCGGATATTTTTCAGGCGATTTGGCTGAAGAGGAGCGGGCAGTTGTCGATACCTGGAGGCAGCATTCGCCTGAAAATGAGAAAATTTTTGAAGAGGCCCGCAGGGCGTGGGACGCTATTCCGCTGCTGCGGGAAATGGAACAGTTCAATTCGTTTGAAGCCCTCAAGAAAATCAGTCCGCGCTTAAAGCACTCTTCCGGATATCGCGGGCTGACCTACCTGCAGCGGGCTGCTGCTGTTCTGATCTTTCCCTTGCTGGTGTATGCCGGATGGCTGACTTTTAAAAGTCAGGATGCTGTTCGCCAGCAAGCCGATGTTATCTGGCAAACCATTCAAACGCCACCCGGGTTTAAGTCGCGTTTTCAGCTGCCCGACGGTTCACTGGTGTGGCTCAATTCTGCCTCATCCGTCACGTTTCCCCTTACATTTGCTGATAATGCCCGGCAGGTAAAAGTCACCGGCGAAGCTTTTTTCGATGTGCGGGAAAATCAAAACTGGCCATTTTTGGTTTCGCTGGGGCAGATCAATGTGAAGGTACTGGGAACCCGTTTTAATGTGATCAATTACAAGAACGAAGCGCGCACCGAAATTATCCTCGAGTCGGGAAAGGTTGAGCTTCGGACCGAAACCACCAGCCGCCCCCGGATCTTGGCTGAAATGAAGTCCGGTGAACTGGCCCGGTTCAATAAAAAAGACAACTCTGTTGCCTTGGAAAAGGTGGATACCGACAAATATTGTTCGTGGATCAATGGTAAACTTATTTTTCGCGACGATCCGATGGAGGAGGTGGTCCGCAAGCTGAACCGCTGGTTTAACGTCAATATCGAAGTGGCTGACCCCGCTATCCGGGAATATATTTACACCGCTTCGTTTCAGGATGAGTCACTCGATCAGATTCTGGAACTGCTGACAATTTCAGCGCCCATCAGCTACCAGGTGATCCGGCGCGAGATGCAGGGCGATCAGTTCAGTGCCAAACGGATTATTTTGAGGAAAAGATAAACGTGCGAAAAG
Source organism: Prolixibacteraceae bacterium (assembly GCA_029975525.1). GTDB lineage: Bacteria > Bacteroidota > Bacteroidia > Bacteroidales > Prolixibacteraceae > UBA1413. The sequence continues at coordinate 5,629 of JARKOX010000291.1, forward strand.
TATAAGATTTAGCTAATTATTAGAGTAACGGATTATTAATCAACCTAAACGCCTATGAAATAACAACCTGATTAAAAAAGAGGAGATGTTTGCCCATCTCCCCTTTCCATACGGGAACTCTCTTTTGCCAGAGAGACTCCCCATGATTTTAGTAATTAATTAAAACCAGTCAAATTTATGAAAAAAAATCGAGGTAAGATTTTTCCAATCCTTTGTAGGATTTGGAAATCAAAGACTTTTTTAACCATGAGACTAACTGTACTAACTTTACTGATCGGGATTCTCCAGAGCTTTGCCTCAGGGGGATATGCGCAGTCTACTAAGCTAAACCTGAAAATGCGAAATGTCTCCGTCAGGGAGGTTTTAAGCCAGGTAGAGGATCAATCGGAATTTTTCTTCCTTTATAACAGCAAATTGGTTGACGTGGAGCGACAGGTTACGGTAAATGCTGAGAACCTGCAGATTGCCCAGTTGTTGAATCAGCTTTTTGCCGGAACAGATATTACTTACCGGATTGTGGACCGCCAGATTGTGCTCTCGACCAGCAGCCTGGGCAACGAACTGGTTGTACAGCAGAACGCCCGCACCGTTACCGGCAAAGTAACGGACAGGTTTGGACAGCCTTTGCCGGGAGTGACCGTCCTGTTGAAAGGAACCACCAATGGTACCATTACCAACAGCGACGGTAATTTTTCAATCAGAAACGTTCCTGCTGCCGCTACACTTTCCTTCTCGTTTGTGGGAATGCGGACTCAGGATATCCCGGTGGGCAGCCAGGAGGTGATCAATGTGAGGCTTGAAGAGGAAGCTATTGGAATCGACGAGGTGGTGGCCATCGGTTACGGAACCATTAAAAAATCAGACCTAACCGGATCAGTTTCGTCAATCAAGGCTGAAGATATTGAACGGTCACCGGTCACCTCATTCGACCAGGCCATACAGGGGAAAGCCGCCGGCGTGCAGGTCACCCAGGCTTCCTCAGCTCCCGGCGGACGGGTCAGTATCCGCATCAGGGGAGGAAACTCACTGAGCAGCAGTAACGAACCTTTGTATATCATCGACGGTTACCCGGTATCGGCAGGTAATTCAGCCGGGGGCAATGGCATCGGACAGAATCCACTGGCCACCATCAGTCCCTCTGATATCGCATCCATCGAAATTCTGAAAGATGCATCGGCAACGGCGATTTATGGATCGAGGGGTGCCAACGGGGTGGTTCTGATTACCACCAAAAGAGGGGATATTGGCAGACCCAAAGTCACTTTGGATTCCTATTACGGCGTTCAGACCATTGCAAAGAAACTGGATATGCTCAATGCCACGGAATTCGCCACCCTCGTGAATGAAGCCAGGGCCAACGACGGACAGAGCCCGGTTTTTCCGAATGCCAACAATCCGTACTATTTTCCGGAGATCAGCGCCCTCGGAAAAGGAGTAGACTATCAGGATGAAGTGTTTGTAAATGCCCCTATCCAGAGCTACAACCTGGGAGTATCAGGTGGCAGCGAAGCCGTCCGTTACAACATTGGAGGCAGCTATTTTGGCCAGGATGGGATCATTAAAAACAGCGACTTCAACCGGGCTTCTTTCCGGTCGAACCTGGATATCAAAATTCTCTCCAACCTGTCGGTAACCACCAATATCATTGCCAGCACCATCTGGGCTGCCGGCATGCCGTCGGAAGGTGACGGCGGTGGCGGTACAGGCGGAATTGTTCACGCCGCAGTTACCATGCCCCCCTCTGTCCCGATCTATGACCAGAACGGAAATTACTCCAGAACCAACCCTACGCCCGGCGGTACTCCTACGAGTAATCCCGTGGCCACGGCAAATCATTACACCGACAATAACGAAATCGACCGTTTGTTGGGCTCTGTGGATCTCGACTGGGAAATCGTCAGGAACCTGGCTTTAAAAGTCACTTTCGGAACCGACAGGTCAACTGCCAACCGGGCTTATTACTGGCCCAAGGAAACCGACCGGGGTAACAGCCGTAATGGGGAAGGCTACCAGAGATACCGCAATGATGCCTCCTACCTGAATGAAAATACGCTGACATACAACAACATATTTGGCGACCACTCGGTGAACGTATTGGGTGGTTATACCTGGCAGGTATTTCATTATAAGGCTTTTAATGCAGGGTCTTCGAACTATACCACCGACCTGTATGAGGCCAACAACCTGGGTGCCGGTACAACTTATGCAGCTCCCGCTTCAGAAAGGACCCAAAGCCAGCTGGCCTCTTACCTGGGCAGGATAAACTATATCTACAAGAACAGGTATCTCTTTACCTTCACGGCCCGTGCCGACGGAAGCTCCAAATTCGGAGCCAACAACAAATGGGCATTCTTCCCTTCGTTGGCCCTGGCGTGGCGACTTACCGAGGAAGATTTCATGCAGGATGCCAAATGGCTGTCGAACCTTAAGGTCAGAGCCAGTTACGGAGCTACGGGTAACCAGAACATCTCCAGCTACCGGTCACTGGCCATGCTGGGCACCCGGAACTATCCGTTCAACGACAACCTGAGCTCGGGAGTCGGGCCAAACAACATTCCGAACCCCGATCTGAAATGGGAAACCACCGCTACCACCGACGTCGGTTTCGACCTGGGTGTTTTTGACAACCGCCTGTCACTGGTCGTGGATTATTACTATAAAAAGACCACCGACTTGTTGTGGGACATCAGTATTCCTACCATCAGCGGTTTCAATTCCATCTTCAAAAATATCGGCAGCCTGGAAAATAAGGGGCTTGAAATATCACTTGGAGCCAACATCCTGGAAGGTAACTTTAAATGGAACACCCAGATGAACTGGTCGCGAAACAGAAACAAAGTACTTGAAATTCCCGGATTTACACCTTCGGTGCAGGGAACCATCTCCGGCCACCTCAAGGTTGAAGGCAGCTGGCTGGAACCTGGCCTGCCTGTTGGCGTATGGAAACTGCTGAAATACGACGGTGTTTTCCAGAACCAGGAACAATTGACCGCAGGGCCCAGATCTTCCACCAATGACAAACTGGGAGATGCCCGATTTATAGATTACAGCAAGGATGGCAAAATCAATTTTACCGACGACCGAATGATCGTGGGTGACCCCAATCCAGATTTTATTTACGGGATGACCAACAATTTTTCTTACAAGGGATTCGATTTGTCTTTCTACATCCAGGGTTCACAGGGTAATGACATTTTGAATGTCCAGCGTGCTGAAACCAACATATCCGGTCCGTGGGGTAACCAAAGACGTGAAATCTTAAACAGGTGGACTCCGACCAATACTGATACAGATATTCCGAGAGCCAGGGTTACCGTAAATCCCCTGCTGATCCAGTCCGACTGGTTGATTGAAGACGGGAGTTACCTGCGCTTTAAAACCATTTCGCTGGGATATACCATGAATAAGATAAAGTCCCTGAGTTCGCTCCGTTTATATGTAACCGGTCAGAACCTGATTACCCTTACAAACTACACAGGATTCGATCCTGAAGTCAACTCTCCGGGTAACAGCAATCTCCAGCTGGGAGTGGATTACAATGCCTATCCTTCGGCAAAAGCCATTTTATTCGGTATTAATGCAACATTTTAATCTTAACAAAGAACAACTGCTATGAAGTTCAAAAAAATAACGATATCACTGATTGTTGCAGTCCTATTATTCAATAGCTGTCATGACAATTTTCTGGAAGAAAAGGTATACAGTAATATTACACCTTTAAACTTCTATTCTACCGAACAGGATGCCAAAGCTGCCCTGACCTCTGTTTACAGCGCCATGCGGGAACAAAATTCCTGGAGAAGGCAGATCATTCTGGCAGCCGAATATCCCAGTGAAGCCACCTGGCCAAATAACTCGGGAGAAGCCTGGAGAACAGAAATGGACCAGTTCACCTGGACCCCGAGTTCAACCGGCTTCTTTCAGATCTGGTCGCAGTTGTATGTGATGATCAACAGGGCCAATACCCTTCTGACCTACATGGATAAAATCACCTTTACCACGCAGGGGATGAAAGAGCAAATCACCGGAGAAACAAGGTTCCTGCGGGGGTTGGCCTATCTGTACCTGATTCGCTTTTTCGAGAATGTTCCGCTGATCACAGAAGCCAACATGAGCGAATTCGAGGCAACCAACGTCGGGATGGCCGATAAGGTATGGGAGCTCATCTTCAGTGACTTTGAATATGCTAAAGCTAACCTGAAGGCTAAAAATACCGGCGAAAATGTAGGCAGGGCTACTGCAGGCGCTGCTCAGACCATGCTGGTAAAAGCCTATATCTCATACGCCGGCAAACCCTGGAACAAGACGGAATACTGGAGCAAAGCCGCCACGGAGGCAAAATCTGTCATTGACAATGCTGCGTACGGTTATAATCTGGAAACCAATTATGAAAGGGTATTCCTGCTCTCCAACGAACATGGTCCGGAATATATTTTTAGCGTGGAATATGTCAGCAACAAAAACGTTGGCTGGGACTGGCCCACATTTACCGGGATCAGAAGCGGTGACCAGATCAAACTGGATGGTTGGTCATCACTGACGGCAGAACCTGAATTCTTTAACACCATGGCCGTGAACGACAAGAGAAGGGAAAAAACCTTTGTGTTATCGTACAAGGGCTTTAACAATCCGAATATCACCTGGACCTATCCCGGAAACATTGCCCTGCCTCATTACAATAAATATATTGACCAAAGTGATGTGGGAGCCGGAACCGGTGATTATGCCCTTAATTTTTATATCACAAGGTTCTCCGATCTGTTGCTGATGCATTCAGAGGCCGAAAACGAAGCCAACGGACCAACTGCCAATGCCGTATACGGCATCAACCGGGTCAGGGACAGAGCCGGCCTGTCGCAATTGAATGCGGCAGACTTTACCAAGGAAAGCCTCCGGGAAGCCATTTTTCAGGAAAGGCTGTGGGAACTCTGCAATGAAGGACATGCCTGGTTTGATATGAAGCGTATGAATCTGATGACCAAACGGATCAAAAAATTCAACGTTACGGAAAAGCATTATGTTTTTCCCATTCCCCAGAATGAACTGGATGCCAATCCGAATATGGAACAGAATCAGCCTTACCGATAGCAACTGGCTTCAGGCTGTATAATTTGATGCCCAGCAATAAGAGAGACTGCCCATTATGGCAGTCTCTCTTATTGTATATCACACCCTTTAGCCCTACAGAACCGTTTGATTTTTCAATCAACCTGCATAAATCCTCCGTTCAGGTCGATCATCAGGCTGTACGGATGGGCTATTTCATCCAGGATGACAACCATCCGGCTGCGTGAAACCGGTTCATCAGCACGGTAAACCCTGAAATCATACTTTTGCTATATTTTTCTCCATCATCAGGGGAAGTCAATGGGGCATATCAGATGATCTGAGTTATTATGATTGTAGAGAGTTAAGTGTGTTCACTTTGTATATGTTTTAATTTGTTTTGTCAAAATCCAGCCCCCTGAACCCCCTTTCCCCCATTTTACTGACCATTTTCCTCAATTTAGCAGTTTTGGGTTACATTTTATCCTAATTTTAGGACCGTTTCTGAGAAATTAGGTTGGTCTTTTTGCCGATGGCACAACGTTTTTCAGAAATATTGTGATCGATTTTTTATAAACTATTGCTTTCTAGACCACTATGACGAAAACACGTTTCCTTTCGTGGAGCCTGCAACTCATGCTGGTTGGCTCGTATATTATTTCTTGCCGAACATCCGATGTTCACTTGCCTGAAAGCCAGAATAGTGCTACTGAAAAAATGGCCGCCGATGGCGACCATTACCGGCTCACTTTTGATCAGCCTGGCACCTGGAGTCAGAAATATAACCTGGTGTGGGATAAACTGCTGAATCTGGGAATTTTCCCGAAAGAGGTGGCCGAAAGAGAGGAGGCTTATTACCTCACGAAGCAAAATCCGTACGGTTTGCCGCTGGACAACCGGAAAACCTACACCAAAGGCGACTGGATTGTGTGGACGGCCACGCTGGCCGGTGATACCGAAACGTTTGGGCAGTTTATCGATCCGCTCCACCGTTTTGTAAGCGAAACGCCCGACCGGGTTCCGATGAGCGACTGGTATGAAACAACCAATGCCAAAAAAGTTGGCTTCCAGGCCAGGTCAGTGGTAGGAGGCTATTTTATCAAGCTGCTTGAGCAATAACCTGTAAAAACATTAACTGTTAAATTTTTCAATACTAATTCTATCGGTTATGAATAAACTGTTTTTATCGTTCATTTTATTTTGCTGCTTCAGCATGGTTAAGGCGCAGGACTGGAAACCTGCCGGCGACCGGATTAAAACCCCGTGGGCCGAAAAGGTGGACCCTGCCAATCCGCTTCCCGAATATCCAAGACCCCAAATGGAAAGAGATCAGTGGGTCAACCTCAACGGGTTGTGGGACTATGCCATTGCCGAAAAAGGGAAAAGTTTCCCCGCGGCGTTTGACGGAAAAATTTTGGTCCCGTTTCCTGTAGAATCCAGTCTTTCCGGCGTTCAGAAAAGGGTAGGGCAAAACCGGGAGTTGTGGTACCAGCGTAAGTTTTCGGTGCCGGCAGCCTGGAAAAACAAAAACGTCATTCTCCATTTTGGCGCAGTGGACTGGAAAGCCGATGTTTGGGTCAACGAAATCAAGGTGGGGACCCACGAAGGCGGATACACTCCTTTCAGCTTCGATATCACCCCTTTTATCACCAAAGAGAAGGAGCAGAAGCTGGTCGTCAGGGTGTGGGACCCAACCGACAGAGGTTTTCAGCCCCGTGGAAAACAGGTGGAAAGACCCGAAGGAATCTGGTATACCCCGGTAACCGGAATCTGGCAGACCGTGTGGATCGAACCGGTAAATCAGGCATTTGTTTCACATCTGAAAACCATTCCGAATGTCGATGGCAGTAATGTCTCGGTTTGGGCAACCACCCAGGGAACCACTGCTACGGAAATCGTCGAAGTTAAAGTGCTCGAAAACGGACAGGTAATTGGCTCTGGCAAGGCTGCTGCCGGACAGGAGGTGCTGGTGAACATCCCCGGCGCTAAACTGTGGAGTCCCGAATCACCTTTCCTCTACGACATGGAAGTCTCGGTCCTGCGCAACGGCGTAGCCGTTGACAAGGTGAAGAGCTATTTTGGCATGAGAAAAATATCGACTCATCGCGATGCCAACGGAATAGTGCGGCTCCAGCTCAACAACAAGGATTATTTCCAGTTTGGCCCGCTCGATCAGGGATGGTGGCCCGACGGGCTTTACACCGCCCCCACCGACGAGGCGCTGCTGTTCGACATCAAAAAAACCAAAGAGTTTGGTTTCAATATGATTCGCAAACACGTGAAGGTGGAGCCTGCCCGCTGGTACTACCACTGCGACCGCGAAGGAATCCTGGTTTGGCAGGATATGCCCAGTGGCGACCGCTCGCCGCAATGGCAAATGCGCAACTATTTCAACGGGCTGGAGCTGAACCGCAGCACAAAATCCGAAGAAAACTTCCGCCGCGAGTGGAAAGAGATCATGGACCTGGCTGTCTCCAATCCGAGTGTTGTCGTTTGGGTGCCCTTCAATGAAGCGTGGGGGCAGTTTAAAACCGCCGAAATTGCGGAGTGGACCAAAAATTACGATCCGTCGCGATTGGTTAACCCGGCCAGCGGGGGCAACCATTATGACGTTGGCGATATGCTCGACATGCACAACTATCCCGATCCGGCGATGGGGCTTTTCGATTCAAAACGGAGCAATGTCCTGGGCGAATATGGCGGTATTGGGCTGGTGTTGCCCGACCACCTCTGGGAAAAAGACCGGAACTGGGGATATGTCCAGTATAAAACCGCCGAGGAGGCCACAAAAGCCTACGTTGAGCTGGCCGAGAAACTGAAAAAACTGATTCCTTTTGGTTATTCGGCGGCTGTGTACACGCAAACCACCGACGTGGAGGTAGAGGTGAACGGATTGATTACCTATGACCGGAAGGTGATCAAACTGAATACCGGGCAGATTCGCAAGGTAAATCTTGAGATCTCAAATTTCTTTGAAAAATAACAGTTGTCCCGAAAAAGGGACGGTCAAGACTGATTAAGCTGGTAGCCTTCCTCCCGGTGTTTGGCGAACCGGTTAATATTTTATCGATAACAAGTACTGTTTGAAAAAAGAGGACTTCGAGTGGCGCGGAAGGTTCACCGAAGTCCTCTTCTCTTTTGATAGATTTTAAAAGCCGAGTTCAGCTGAAATGCGGTAAATGCCCGATCCAACCAGCAGGTTTACCCTTCCGTTTGGATCAACCGACACCGGGCTGGTGTGGCCGGGTTTTTTGCCGTCAATTTTTACCGTCGACGGCTGGATGGGCGGCAACACAATCCGGGCGTTGGTATTGGCCGGGATTTCCACCTCCAGTTCAAACTGCCGGTCGTTTCGGGTCCACTCCGAGCGGATCAATCCGTAGGGAGACTGGAAGCCGGCCTTCACAAATGTCAGGTCGCCTGTTACTTCAGGTTTGATTTCGATCTCTTTGTAGGCGGTTGATGTTTTTTGCCTGTCCGATTCCGGCCAGTCCGGCATAGAACCACTCCATCACATGTCCCAGCATGAGGTGGTTGTTCGACACCACTTCGAGGGCCTGCCACGATTCGGTAAGGGCTGTGGCGCCTTTTTTCAGTTGAAAACCGTATCCCGGGACATCGTCGCGGTTAATCATCTCGAACATCAGTTGCGAAGCGCCTCCCGTTGTGAGTGCCTCTACCAGGTAGTGAAAGCCCACATCGCCGGCAGTGAGCGCTTTGTTGCCGGCAGCGATGGTGTCGAGCAGGTTGGTGAAAACCTTTGCCCGGTCGGCCTCGGGCACCATGCCCACGCAAAGTGGCATCGACTGGGCGGTCTGGCTTCCGGTAGCATAAACTCCGGTTTCGGGATTGTAAAAACGGGCGTTAAAAGCGGCGCGGATCTCTTCTGCCCAGCCAGCGAGCATCTCGTGCCCGGGAATCTGGCGGGCTGCCGCCATTTCGGCCATCAGTTTCACGTCGTAATAGTAGATGGCGGTGGCGGTAAGCGCTACCGGGGTCAGCTGGGCGATGCCGTGAGAATTTGGGCCCAGGTCGAACCAGTCGCCCAACCCGTGGCTCAGGATGTGGTCCGAAGATTTTCCTTTCAGGTAATTAATATATTTCAGCATCATGGGCCACGCCTGGTCGATGATCTCTTCGTCGCCATACCATTTCCAGAGCAGCCAGGGAAGAATAACGGCGGCGCTGCCCCATTCGGGCGAGTCGCGGAAGCCTTCCTGGAATTCAACATATTCGGGAGCAATATCGGGCACCAGGCCGTCGTCGGTTTGTGCATCCATCATGTCGTAAACCAGCTTTTGGTAGAGGTGGTAGTTTTCGTAGCGGAAGTGGACGCCCGCGCCCATCAGGAAGGTCTGTTCGAGCCACCCCAGTTTTTCGCGGTGCGGACAGTCGGTGAGCACACTCTGGAAGTTACTCCGGATAGCCCAGTCGATCAGCGAGTGAATCTGGTTCAGCAGTTCGTTGCTGCAGGTAAAAGTTCCGTTGGCAGGGGCGGAGTTGCGCGTGTGTACCAGGCTCAGTTTCTCGATCACCGGCAGATCGCCGGTTGCCGTTTCGCCTGCCGGAACTGCTCCAAACACCTGCACGTAGCGGAACCCGTAGTAGGTAAACCGGGGTTTCCAGGTTTCGGAAGGAGCGCCTTTCAGGGTATAGGCAAAATAGTACGGGCCGCCCGAAGCACGCTGGTTGCAGGTGCTGTCGGGATTGATCAGCTCGGCCGGCCAGAGGGTGACCTGGCTGCCCGGCTTGCCTTGCACCGTCAGTTCAATAATTCCCGATGCGTTTTGTCCGAAATCATAAAGGTAGGAGCCATCTTTGAGGCGTATGATTTGGGCTGCCGGAATGGGCTGCATCTCTTTTAGCGGGTAATCCTTTTCAGCAGTCAGCCGGCCAGCCGGACCGTTGCTGAGTTGCACGGCCTGCCATCCGGAATCATCGAAGCCGGGCTGGTTCCAGCCGGGTTGTTCCAGGTTGGCGTCGTAATCTTCGCCCGCGTAAATGCTGGAAAAGGTTATTGGCGAGGGTGAGCTCTTCCAGCTTGCATCTGTCACCACCGTTTCGGTGCGGCCATCGGCGTAGTTGAGTTGCAGCCGGGCAATCATTTCGGGCATTCCGAATGCGATCACCAGCTTGCGGTAGCGTTCGCGGTTGATGTTGTAAAACCCGTTGCCCACCATGGCTCCCAGCACGTTTTCGCCGGGAGTGAGCAGGGAGGTTACGTCGTAGGTATTGTAGAAGACGGTTTTGTCGTAGTCGGTCCAGCCGGGCGCCAGGAATGCGTTGCCTGCCTTCTGTCCGTTTACAAACGCTTCATAATGTCCCATTCCCGAAACCGACAAGGTGGCTGCGGTCAGCTTGCCGTTAACCTGAAACGGCTTGCGGAAGAGGGGCACAACGGGCCGTTTGACCGCTTTGTCGCCCAGGTTGTTGCCCATGCCGTGAATTCCCGGGACCAGACGGAGCGCCGGATCGAGCAGTTCGTAGGCAATCCAGCGGGCGCCACTCCAGTCGGCAGTGGTGAAGAGGCCGGTTTGCCAGCCCGATGGTTTGCTCCACGTCGATTCGCGTCCTTTTTCGTCCCAGATTTTTACTTTCCAACAGTACTGTTTTCCGCTTTCCAGCGGCGCACCGGCGTACGGAATATGAATAGACCGGTCGGAGGTAATTTTTCCGGAATCCCACAGGGTACCTTTTTCAGCGGCCAGATCTTCGGGAGTTGCCGCAACCAGGATGCGGTAGGCGGTTTGTGCCGCCCCGCGCCGTTCCGAGGTAATCTGCCATCCCAGCACCGGTTGGCGATTTTCGATTCCGGCCGGTTGCTCCATCCGGTCGCAGGTGAGCCGGACGACTTTCGTGGTTTTCACCCCCTGGCACGAGGCCATCCACAGGCTGATGACGACTGAAAAAAAGAGAAGTTTTTTTTGGTTCATAGATTGGCTTTTTAAAGTTTATTGGTGTGTTCCCAATTTTCAACGAATTTAACTGTTTTTTACCTCTGCCGGCCTCTGGTTTCCGCAGAGAGCTAAAAACAAGCTTTTTCTCTGGTATGTCCGGGAGAAAAGTACAGTTCAACCGGGATGCAGATGATTTAGTGAGCGATTTTTGGGGATTAATTTTCTGGTTTTTTTTTCTCCATTCACTGTCAGTGTTAGAACCGAAATAATTAAAATCAAGGTTGTTCTTATCTGTTTTTTTAAAAGCTGTTTAAACAGAACTATCTGCGGAAACCGTTGGGGAAAAGGGGACTGGTTTAGGCTTTTATGCTGCACAACACACCCGGGCAAAGAGACAGTTAATCGTTTAAGCATACATTTGTTTTTGCCGTTTACCACGACTCTTTTTTGCAGCTAATCAGCGGGATAATGAACAAAAGGGTTTCATTGAAAGATATTGCCGGGAAAGTGGGGGTTTCCACTGCCCTGGTTTCGTATGTGCTGAACGGTTTGGAAAAAGAGAAAAGAGTGAGTCCGGCGGTGGTGGAGAAAATCAGGGCGGCCGCGCGCGAGCTGAACTACAAGCCCAACCAGATTGCCCGCAGCCTGCGCAGCGGATCGACCAATACCCTCGGCTTGATTGTGGCTGACATCGCCAACCCTTTCTTCGGACAGCTGGCGCGGGTTATCGAAGATGAAGCCTCCCGTTTTCAGTATGTTGTTATTCTGGGCAGCTCTGATGAAGATTGTGCCAAATCGGCCTCGCTGATCGACACGTTGCTGGACCGGCAGGTGGATGGTTTTATCCTGGTTCCGTCGGAAGGGTGCGCCGAACAGGTGGAGTTGCTGGTCAGCCGCAACATCCCCGTCGTGCTGACCGACCGCTATCTTCCGGGCATACCGGCCCACGCTGTTGTGTTGGACAACTACGGGGCTACCCGCGAAGCGGTGAGTCACCTGGTTGGCAACGGCTACCGCCGGATTGCACTGGTGGCCTACGCGTCGTCGCTGGTGCACATGCAGGAGCGGATCAGGGGGTATTGCGAAGCGATGGATGCCGCCGGAATGGGCGCAAATAAGCTGGTGGAAACCGTTTCGTATGATTCTGCAAAAGCGGATACCGAAAAGTTAGTGGCCGCACTGGTGAAGGAACAAAAAACCGAAGCCGTGATTTTTGCAACCAATGCCCTGACCCTCTTTGGACTGTATGCCGTGAAGAAGCATAACTTCCGGGTGCCTGAAGAGTTGGCGGTGATCGGTTTCGACGGAAATGAAGCGTTCGATTTTTTTACGCCGCCGCTGACCTATCTCCGGCAGCCGGTGGAGGCGATCGGAAGGGAATCGGTCAGAATCCTGCTGGAGCAGATCCGCGGAGAGCTGCATCAAACGGTCCACCTGGAGTTGAAGCACCAGCTTGTCGAACGGGGGTCCAGCGGTAAATCTCCCGGCGTTGACTAAATTGTATAACCAAATAAACCAGAAATGATGAAAAAACTTGCAATGTTTGCTATTGCCGGCCTGATCGCCATCAGCGCATTTTCCCAGCCGGCATTCAACGGTTTGGAGATGAACATGGGTAATCTTTACCGTTTGTCGAATGCCAAAACACGCTCCATCAGTCCCGAGAATTTTACGGGAGAAAAGGGAAAAGGCGGGATGGCCAGACCCGAAGACCAGGACAAACCCAACACCGCCAATGCCTCGGGAGCGGCACGCGACCTGGGACAAGGCTGGAAAGTTAATCCCTACATCCGTATTCAGCCCGGTGAAACCTTTACCATGGCCGAGATTGAAGGTCCTGGCGCCATGCAGCATATCTGGATGACCCCCACCGGCAACTGGCGTTTTTCCATCCTGCGGATTTACTGGGACGATGAAACCGAACCGTCGGTGGAGTGCCCCGTGGGCGATTTCTTCGGAGTGGGCTGGGGAGAGTATGCGCCGCTCAACTCGCTGGCGGTTTGCGTTAACCCGGGAAGCGCCTTCAACTGCTACTGGAACATGCCTTTCCGCAAAAAATGCCGGATTACGATGGAGAACATCAACGACAAGGATCCGATGACGCTGTATTACCAGATAGACTACACCCTGACCGAAGTGCCGGCCGACGCCGCTTACTTCCACGCCCAGTTCAGGCGTACCAATCCCAATGTTACTTCCGATTATACCATGGTCGACAACATCAGGGGGAAAGGACATTTTGTGGGCGTTTACATGGCCTGGGGCGTGAACAACAACGGCTGGTGGGGCGAAGGTGAAATCAAATTCTTCATCGATGGCGACACCAAATTCCCAACCATCTGCGGAACCGGAACCGAAGACTACTTCTGCGGTTCGTACAATTTTGACCGGGGCGGCCAGTACAAAGAATTTTGCACTCCCTATGCCGGGCTGCACCAGGTCATCCGTCCCGACGGAACTTACCGGTCGCAGCAGCGGTTCGGACTTTACCGCTGGCATATTATGGATCCTGTGCGGTTTGAAAAGGAGCTGAAAATTACCATCCAGGACCTGGGGTGGCGCCATGGCGGCCGCTACCTGCCCCAGCAGTCGGATATCGCCTCGGTCTGTTTCTGGTACCAGGCCGACCCGCATGCCAAATTTCCGAAATTGCCCGGCTGGCAGCAGCTCGAGGTGAACTGACATCTTCCTAAATTGACGAAAATGCAAAACAGGATGTTTTTTATCTGGGCCGTTGTTATCGGCCTGGCAGGATGTTCGCCATCCGGCCGGCAAAATCCAAAGGTGGATCGAAGCCAGCTTCCGCAGGGAACTTACGGTTATGATCTGGCCTTTCTGGAGGCGCACCGGATTGGGGTGATCGAACTGCGCGACGAGGCTACCGGCGCCAGTGTGGCGGTCTGTCCGGCATTGCAGGGGCGGGTAATGACCAGTTCGGCCGGCGGCGACAACGGAATAAGTTTCGGCTGGATCAACTACAAACTGATTGAGTCGGGGAAAGTAAGTCCCCAGTTTAATCCTTACGGCGGCGAAGAGCGATTTTGGCTGGGCCCCGAGGGGGGACCGTTTTCCATCTATTTTGAAAAAGGGAAAGAGCAGGTTTTTGAAAATTGGGTGGTTCCCCCGGTGCTCGACACCGAAAGTTACGAGGTTAAAGAGAGCGCCTCCCGCAGCGTGCTGTTCACCAAAAATACAACCCTGCAAAATGCTTCGGGAACCGAATTTCAGGTGGGCATCGAACGTAAAGTTTCGATGCTGTCGCGCGATACGCTGCCGACGCTGTTCGGAGTTCCCTTTCCCGCTTCGCTCGAAGTGGTCGCCTACCAAACCGACAACCGCATCAGCAACCGGGGCGAAGCTGCCTGGACCCAAACGGGAGGCCTGCTCTCCGTCTGGCTACTCTGTATGTTTAATCCTTCGCCGGCAACCACTGTGTTTATCCCTTACCGCGCAGCGGGCGAAGGGGTTGTGGTGAATGACGACTACTTCGGGAAGGTGCCTTCCAACAGGCTTATTGCCGAAAACGGGACCATCTTTTTCCGGATCGATGGAAAATTTCGCAGCAAAATCGGGCTGCCGCCCCAACGGGCCCAAGCCCTGTGCGGAAGCTACGATTCGGAGCAGAAAGTGCTGACCCTGCTGTGGTGCTCTCTCCCGGCCGAACCCAAACCGTATGTGAATTCGAAGTGGGGAGATCAGGACAACCCGTTTGCCGGCGATGTGATCAACTCGTACAACGACGGGCCGGTTGCCGATGGTTCGGTGATGGGGCCTTTTTATGAGATTGAAACTTCGTCGCCGGGCGCCGAACTGCAGCCCGGTGAATCGTTGACCCATACCCAGCGGGTGGTCCACCTCCATGGCGACGAAGCAGAACTGGCCCCGATTGTCCGGGAACTTTTTAACCTCAACCTCAGCGAAATTGCTGCCAAATTCCAATAACCTGTTGAACAATGGAAAATCACCGTATTATCCCGAAAGGCATTTTGCTGCCGTTTATCCTGCTCACCTCCCTCTTTTTTGCGTGGGCCGTTCCCAATAACCTGACCGACACCATGCTGGCTGCTTTTAAGCGGATCATGAGCCTGACCGACTCCAAAACCGCCTGGATCCAGGTGGCCTGTTACCTGTTTGGATACGGCTGTTTTGCCATTCCGGCGGCCCTGTTCATCAAACGGTACACCTACAAGTCGGGCGTTATGCTTGGCATTGGGATGTATGCGCTCGGAACCTTTTTGTTTTACCCGGCCATGCTCATGTCGGGGGTCAATATCGACATCAGTTTTATGATGTTTTTGCTGGCAATTGTCGTGCTTTTTGCCGGGCTCTCTATTCTCGAAACGGCCACCAATTCCTATGTGTGTGCCATTGGCCCGGAGCAGACTGCCACGCAGCGGTTAAACTTTGCGCAGTCGTTTAACCCGTTTGGCGCGATCACCGGCGTGGTGGTCAGCCAGGTGTTTATCCTGTCGCAGCTGAATACCCTGAGTGCCGCCGAAAGGGCTGCCCTGCCTCCCGAACAGCTGACGCTGATCCAGACCAGGGAGCTGAATGCCGTCACCATGACCTATATGACCATCGGCCTGATTATGGTGGGATTGTTGCTGGCAATCTATTTTACCCGGATGCCTGCGCTGAAGGAGGATGACAAAAGACTCGACCTGGGCGGGACCTTCCGTCGCCTGCTGAAGAACCGGAATTACGTGTGGGCGGTGATGGCCCAGTTTTTTTATGTGGGCGCCCAAATTGCGGTCTGGTCGTTTATCATCCGGTATGTGATGCAGCAACTGCAGCTGGATGCAGCTGTTGCCCAACTGGGCGAAAATGCTTCGTCAGCCGATATCGTTTCAAAACTTCGCGGGATGGAGCCCCTGGCTGCCGGTTTTTACAACCTCAGTGAGTGGGTCGGGCTGGATGCCTTGCTGCCGCGAACTGCTGAACAGGCTGCCGCAACCTATTATATTATTTCGCTGGTGTTGTTTGTCCTGGCGCGGTTCGCCTGCACCGGGCTGATGCGATTTTTTAAACCGCGTCACCTGTTGTCGGCCCTGGCGCTGCTGGCCGTGGTTTGCTGCCTGGTAACCATTTATGGGCAGGGGGCGCTTGGCGTTTATGCCCTGATCGGAATAACCGGCTGTATGTCGCTGATGTTTCCCACGATCTACGGATTGGGGATTGCCGGGTTGGGCGAAGATACCAAAATGGGCGGGGCCGGAATGGTGATGGCCATCGCCGGCGCAGCTGTTTTGACCCAAATTCAGGGAATTGTTTCAGATCAGGTCGGAAGTATTGAACTGGCCTACTGGGTACCTGCCGTTGCCTTTATGGTGGTGGGTTACTATGGTGCGGTGATTTGCCGCAAATCTTTCTGAAAGAATAATATTGCAGCGCGCTGAAACCCAAAAGAGACGGACCTGGCAAAGTGCTCCGTCTCTTTCGGTTTTGACAGCCGGACAAACGGCTGCGTCTAAAAACCGGCGTATTGGGTAATTACCGGACCGGAAAGATGCGGACCGATTCAAGGCTGGAGGTATCGGGATCTCCTTCAGCCAGCGAAACACGGAGGGTGTGCTGACCTCCGGTTTTGAATTCCAGAATCCCCATTGGATAGTCCCGGTATTTTTCAGTGGCAGCCTGTTGATTTTGTACCACCACCCCTTCGTCGGTCGAAATGTTCCAGACCAGCCGCTCTTTCCCCTTGTAACAAAGTTCGACGTAGTAGTAGCCCGGTTCTAGGACATTGATTGTCCAGCCGGCCCAACTGCCTTCACCCCATTTGCTGATCTGGGTAACATGTTTCCATTCGCCAAACTTTTCCATCCAGTTGACGGCTTTGCGTTCGGCGCCGTTTACCTCGGCAAATACCGTCAGCAGGCGGGTTTCGGTATTGGGCGCCAGCCCCGGAGTGGGTTCCACATCGGCCGGTTGCAGGCTGCTTTGGAAGGTCAGTTCGATAACCGATGCCGGGGTGTCGGCTGGGCGGAAGGGAACCTGGAAGATGGTCCATCCCTGTTTTTGTTCAAAAGAGATCTTCTGGGAACGAGATCCATTCAGCAGCCTGGCTGTGACGATCTCTTTTGTCAGTCCGGGCAGGTGTAATTTCCCGTCTCGGGGCCAGTCGAAAACGGAAAGGTAGACCGATTTTCCCTGGGTGGTGATGTCGCCCCAGGGCATGGCCCGTCCCCACGGGGAACTTCCGGCGGCATACACGACCTGCGGGTATTTGCGGAGCCAGGCTCCGGCATCACGCAGGAATTGTGCTCCGATGGCAGGGATTTGTCCCGTCCCGTCGGGGCCGACGTTGAAGAGGTAGGTGCCGCCGCGGGCTACGGTGGAGACGAGTCGGTTCAGGATCTCTTTCGGGCTTTTGAAGTTGTTGTCGTACCAGGCATACGACCACGAATCGTTGTTGGTGTCGCAGGTTTCCCACAATCCGGGGATATTTTCCGGCGGGACCTCCATGTCGCCTTTGCTGGCGTAGTCGCCCATGCCGTGCCCCACCCGGCTGCAAAGCATGGCGTTGGGTTGTAACTCCCTGACCACTTCAACCAGCTTGGTCACCAGCTCCTTTTCCATATTGCCGGGGGTGTCGAACCATACAAAATCGATGGGGCCGTAATTGCTGCAGATCTCTTTCACCTGTGGCAGGCATTTCCGGTAGAAATAGTCTTCGAACGTTGCCGGGGTTCCGTCGGCATTTGTTTTCGGGCCTCCCGTGCCGCCCGGGGCAGTCCAGTCCTGGTTGTGCGAATAGTAAAAGCCGAAGCCCAGTCCCAGCTCGCGGCAGGCTGCCGCCAGCTCTTTCATCGGGTCGCGGGCAAATGGAGTCGCCTCGACAATATTGAAAGGATCGGCTTTTGAGCCGAACATGGCAAATCCTTCGTGGTGCTTGCTGGTGATGATGATGTAGCGCATTCCGGCATCTTTGGCCAGCCGGGCAATCTCCCGGGCATCGAAGTTGACGGGATTGAATTCACGGGCTACGGCCTGGTAGTCGCCCGCCGGAATGTTGGCCATTCGCCGGTTCATAATCCATTCGCCAATGCCGTAGTAGGTTTTTCCCTGCCATTTTCCGCCCAAATGGGAGAAGAGCCCCCAATGGATAAACATGCCGAAGTTGCCTTCGTCAAAAAGTTTTCCGCGGCCGGCTTTCAGCGCATCAACCGATACTGCCGATTCGCCCCACATTTCGTTCATTGCCGGGGTTTGTGACCATCCCGGGGGAGTCAGAAAGATTAGAAGAATGACAGCAATAACGAGCTGCCGGATGTTTTTTATCATATTGGTTTGGTTTTAAAATATTCGGTCAGGGCAACGGTTGCTGGCCGGCGGGCCGGTGTTCCCAGCTTTCGCGGTCAAAATCTTCATTGAGTTGGTAAAGGATGTAGTCGTCTGCAAATACAGGTTTCAGAATGCCGAGTACGATAAAGTCGGAGAGGAGCTGTTCGGCTTTCCGGTAAGGTATGCAGGCTTTGCGGGCGAAGGCTGAAAGCGAGATGGTCGGGTTTTGTTCGAGATAATCGAGCAGGAACTTTTCATCGTCCGAAAAGTGGACCAAAACCCCCTGCCGGCTTTTCTCCTTTCGCCAAACCTCGATGAGCACTTTGTTGGCCAGCCGGTTTTCGTCGTTGTGGCGGATGTAAGCCAGCCATTTGCCGCTGTCGTCTTTGGCAAAGTGGGGTTTTTCGGTGCTGGGGGCAACGATGATCTGCAAAACGGTTTTCCCCTCGGCTTTCCACTCCCGTGTGGTGAACGGGATGGGCGGTTTGCTGTAGATGCGGGCGGCCGCTTCGGCCATGTAGTACTCCTCTTCCGACTGGATACCCACGATGTGCCCGTTGTCTTTTACCCCGATGAGCAGGCTGCCCCCGTCGGTGTTGGCAAAGGCCACCAGCGACCGCGCAATTTTTTTCGAGTCGTTGATGCAGTATTTAAAATCCTGCCGCTGGTGCTCCCCCTCCTGAATCAGTTTTTGCAGATAAGAAATCACAGTCTATCAGAGTTAGTCGTAATAAAGGTTCATCCGGCAACTTTGACAATCGAAGCCGAGCCGGTATTTACGAAGCCCGTCGCTCAGGAAAAAAGGTTCGCGGAAATGGTTGGATTGTCCGGTCTTTTCTTTCGGACAGAATCCCAGCTGGTATTTCAGGCAGTGTTTCATGGTCATCAGTTGTTTGCCGGAATACTCCCGGCTTATTTCAAGGGCTGCTTCGGAGACGGTGGCCTGGTGACGCTGGTAAAATTGCCGGGCCAGCCGGTTTGCAACATTTCCCCGGTAGTCGACTGCGGTTTCCGGGAAAGGTTCCTGGTTTTTCTCGAAAAATACGGTTTTTCGCGGATGATGTACCTGCCGGTGGCGGGCAAAGTTTTCGAGGAAGCTGCGCCGGAGCTGGTTGATTACCGAAGCCGGAAGAAACAACGGGGTCTGCCACAGCAGGTTGACCGAACGGATTTCGAAAGGCGATTCACCGGTTTTCTGAAGTTGGGTTTTCAGGGTTTCCGCCGCCCGTTCCGGTTTTTCGGCAGCTGTTTTTTCCAACGGAAATTCCTGGCTGAACTCCTGCCCCGCTTCGTCACGGCCAGCCAGCAGCAGGCCGGCGTCACACTCCTGTACCTCCAGCGTAAGCCCGATTTTTCGGATGGTACGGCTTTTTTTCAGGGTTTCAAAAAACTGATGGTCGTAATTTCTGAAAAGTGGTGTGCCGGGCGGAATGGTGCGCGCTTCGGCCAACACCAGGCTGGAGCCGGCGGCCACGTTTACTTTGCAACCCTGCAGGGTTCCGTCGGCGGCAAAAAAGGCCAGTCCGTCGTTGTTGTGCAGTTCGCAGGTGGTTTTTACCCGCAGGTTCCGGCCATCCGAGGAGAGGACCGTCCCCACCGGCTCGCCGGTTGATTTGGAGGTTCCGAAGCTGCTGATGTTTTGGCTGCGGCCGTGCAGGAAATAGTTGCTGCTGCCGCGCGAAAATGTTTTGGCCGGATCGGGGGTGAAATCAAAATACACGGTTCCCGACGACGCTTTCCGGAAGCCGGGTTTCCCTTCCAGCATGGCATCGATCCGCTGCCGGTACCAGGCCGTTGTGTTTTTCAGATAGTTGTCGTCTTTTAGCCGCCCTTCGATTTTAAAGCTGGAAATACCCGCCAGCGCCAGCTCTTCCAGGTGATCCGACAGGTCGAGGTCTTTCAGCGACAGCAGGTGCTGGTTTCGGACCACCACCCGGCCGTCGGCATCCAGCAGGTCGTAGGTTTTGCGGCAAGGCTGGGCGCAAACCCCGCGGTTGCCGCTGCGTCCGCCCGCCGACTGGCTCAGGTAGCACTGGCCGCTCATGCTCACGCACAATGCACCATGCACAAAACTCTCCAGTTCGACGGTCGTCACTTTACTGATCTCCCTGATCTGTTCGAGGGTGAGTTCACGGGCCAGGATCACCCGGCTGAACCCTACTTTTTCGAGAAACCGGATTTTGACCGGATCGTAATTGTTGGTTTGGGTGCTGGCATGCAGTTCAATGGGCGGCAGGCCGGCTTCGAGCAACCCCATGTCCTGGATGATGAGGGCGTCGGCGCCGGCTTCGTACAGCTGGTGGATGAGCCGCACGGCCTCTTCCAGCTCGTCGTCGAACAGGATGGTGTTGAAAGCGATAAAAACCCGCGCATGGTAAAGGTGTGCGTGGCTGATCAGCCGTCCGATGTCGGCAATGGAGTTGCCCACGGCAGCCCGGGCGCCAAATTTCGGCGCCCCGATATAAACGGCGTCGGCGCCGTAGTTGATGGCCGTAATTCCCGCATCGGCAGTGCGTGCGGGCGCCAGTAATTCGATTGAACCGGTTGTTCTCAACTTTTTTGTTTTAAGTCAGATTTCCTCAGAAATCACAGGTTGATCAGACATCAATTCCGAAGATGACCCGCGCCAGGTAGCCCAGTCCGAAAGAGATCAGGGCCACCACCGTGCTGAGTGTCACCATTTCGAAAAAACGTTTACGGAAAGGCTGGTCGTTGGCGATCGAAATATAATAGGTAAACAGGAAAACCACCAGCACCGAGTTGAGGATCGCTACCGCCAGGCTCACCCAGTGCGAGCTGAAAATGAGATAGGGCGCGACCAGGAAAACCACCGCCACCACATAGGCCAGGCCGGTGAAGAGGGCCGATTTCAGGGCGCCTTCGTGATTGCCTTCCGATTTGTTCGACAGGTATTCTGAGGACGACATCGACAGGGCGCCCGCTATTCCGGCGATTACGCCGGCCAGCGCTACCAGCCGGTTGTTTTGCAGCGCCAGGGTCAGTCCGGCCAGGGTGCCCAGTATTTCCACCAGAGCATCGTTCAGCCCCAGTACGATTGAGCCGAGGTAGGTGAGCCGTTCTTCACTGATCATCGCCAGTAACTCGTGTTCGTGGTCATTTTCTTCCTGGGCAACCCGCAGGGCAACCGGAACTTCCACGCCGATCTCCTGGTAGTTGATCTGGGCTTTTTCTTCGCCCCGCTCCATCAGTTTGAGGCCGAAGGTCAGTCCGAAGATGCGGGCGATCCAGTAAAATTTGTTGATCTCCCACCAGCTGGGATCTACCTCGCGGCCGGTATATTTCATCCAGATTTTGTAATGCTCCAGCTCGTCTTTGGCAATTTTGTCCAGAATCGACTGGTTTTTTTCGTTTTTCACCTTGCGGGCCAGCCGTTTGTAGATGTGATATTCGGTGACTTCGTTGCGCTGAGCCCGGATGATCTGTTGTCTGATCTCGGGCGGAAGCGGCC
Source organism: Prolixibacteraceae bacterium (assembly GCA_029975525.1). Lineage (GTDB taxonomy): Bacteria > Bacteroidota > Bacteroidia > Bacteroidales > Prolixibacteraceae > UBA1413. Next base: position 27,322 of record JARKOX010000291.1, read on the forward strand.
TGCGGTTGCTGTTTTCTGTTTCGTTCATGACTGCTTCATCCATTCAAAAGTTTGATAGTGATCGTCGTTCATGCCCAGGCTGCGGTAGGTTTGGTGCGCCACGGCGTTCGAAATGTCGGCATACAGCCGGATGCCGCGCAGCGACGGCTCTTCGGCAACCATTTGCTGCAGGTAGCGGTACATACTTTTGTAGACTCCGCTACGGCGGTGGCCCGGTAAAACATATACCGACTGGATCCAGAGAACCGTTCCGTTCCGCCAGTCGCTCCATTCAAAAGTGGTCAGCAGCGATCCGATGACCTCCCCGTGTTTTTCCGCCACGTAATAATTTCCGCGCGCAGGTTCCTCAAAAACTCCGCGTACCCCCTGTTCTACCGTTTGGGCATCCAGTTTCAGGTTTTCGGTTTCCAGGGCCATGGCCAGCTGAAAAGCCGTAATTGCCGACGCATCAGCCCGGGTAGCTTTTCTCACGATCATCTTTTTTTTGAAGCCGAAGTTAAGAAAAACCCGGCAGCTGGCAGTATGCTCCTAACCTGAAAAGAGAGAAACAGTTAAGGGCTTCCGGCGCATTTTGTGGGCGGGTGATTTCTGTTTTTTCATGCAGGAGTTTAACATCTTTTTAACACAAGCGGGTTTAAACCTTTTCCTACCGCTGTTGTCTGAATGGGTGTTCTGAGATTTTTATTCTAAAACGATTAAACAATGAGAAAGCTAATAGGAATACTATTTTCCTTGTGGACGATTATGGCCGCTGCTCAACCGCAGGCGGGTGGCATGATGGGGGGAGAGACGTCTAGATCCGGTAAAGTGAAAGGCGTTGTAATTGATTCGGGCAGTAACCAGCCGATGGAATATGCCAACATCGCTATTTTCAAGAAACGCGACTCTACGCTGGTTACCGGCGGAATTACCAATAACCGCGGGGAATTTGAGATCAGCGGCCTCGATTATGGATTCTATTTTGTAGAGGCCAACTTTATCGGTTATCAAAAATCAAAGCTGAACGACATAAACATCATTCCGGCGAATCAGATTGTTGACCTGGGGAAAATTATGCTGAATCCCGCCACTCAGCAGATTGACGGGGTGGAAGTGCGTGCCGACCGGCAGCGGGTGGAGTACCGGGTGGACAAGAAAGTGATCAATGTGAGCCAGGATATTAACGCGGCGGGCGGAACTGCCGTGGATGTCCTGGAAAACACCCCGTCGGTGGATGTTGATATTGAAGGGAATGTTTCGTTGCGCGGATCATCCAGTTTTACGGTTCTCATCGACGGGAAACCCAGCGTGCTGACCGGCAGCGATGCCCTGCGCCAGATCCCGGCTTCGGCAATCGAAAATATTGAGATTATCACCAACCCTTCTGCCAAATATGATCCCGACGGCATGGCCGGTATCATCAATGTGGTGATGAAAAAGAATATTCTGGCCGGGTTTAACGGGATTGTAAACGCTTCTGTCGGGACCGGCGACAAGTACCGCACCGACCTGACGCTGAATTACCGCATGAAAAAACTGAACCTTTTTGGTGGATTCGACTGGAGTGACGATACTTTCCGCGGGAAGATGAATTCGGAGCGGCAAACTTTTGGAACTGATACCACGCAATTTATTGTAACGCGCGGAAACCGCGATTTTGCACGCAAAAGCCACACCTTCAAAGGGGGCTTCGACTGGTACCTGACCGATTACAGCACGCTCACCATTTCGGCCAACGTGGGACAATACCAGTTTAACGGCGGAGGTGGCGCCAAACAGCACGTCTACACTTTGCCGGCTTTTACCGATCGGTATGCGGTCAACAACAACACCTCGCACCGCGAAGGAGATTTTGTAAGTACCAACGTCGGTTTCCAGCAGAAATTCAACGACCAGGGAACGCACAAACTTGACCTGCTGTTTTACTATTCGAACCGCACCGGCGATGACAGTGAATTTCAGGATGAGTATCGCTCAGACAGCGATTTCCGCACGACTTACGAAATTATTGAACGGATCCGGACCGTGGAAGATGAAAATTCGCACGAATACCGCATGAAATTGGATTATGTCCGTCCGGCAGGCGCCTTCGGAAAACTGGAAGCTGGTTTGCAAAGCCTGCTCGATCGTGAAACCGAAGATTACCGGTTTGAAAATTTTAACCAGCAAACCGGCGGATGGGAGAACAATCCCCTGTTTACCAGTGCGATGGATTTTAAAGACGATGTTCATGCCGCTTACCTGACCTGGTCCGACAAGCCGGGCAGCTTTGAGTACATGCTGGGCCTTCGCGGAGAATATACCAACCGGGTGATTGAACACACCAAAGTGACCACCCCGTATGAAATTAACCGGTTTGACCTCTTTCCGACCGCTCACGTTTCGTACTCCCTTGGAGAGGAAAACCAGCTGATGGCCAGCTACAGCCGGCGGGTCAACCGCCCGTCGGGACGCGATCTTGACCCGTTTCCCAATTACATGGACCAGTACAATATCCGCATCGGGAATCCCAAACTCGAGCCCGAGTTTACCAATTCGTGGGAGGTGGGCTACCTGAAAAAGTTCGGCACCTCTTTCCTGTCGGTTGAAGGGTTTTACCGGGTCACCAACAACCTGATCAGCCGGATTCAGCAGCTGCGCGACGATGGGATCATCTACCATACCACCGATAACATCAACAAAGATTTTTCGCTCGGCACCGAAGTGATGGGAAATTTCAACATTTCCAAATGGTTCCTGCTCAATGCCAGTGTCAGCGTGTTCAATTACCGGATTGACGGCGAACTCAACGGCGAATCGATCGACCGGGAGAGCACCAACTATTCGGGACGGTTGAACGGAACATTCAAACTTGCCCCAACCAGCCGGTTCCAGGTTATGTCGATATACCGTGGTCCGTCGGTTTCCGCCCAGGGAAAAAGCAGCGGCATGTTCTTCTCGAACCTGTCGTACCGTCAGGATTTCCTGAAAAACAAACTTACGGCTACCCTCAGCCTGCGCGATGTTTTGGGAACCATGAAGATGGAGAGCGAATCGGCGGGACCCAATTTCAAATCGAAATTTAAAATGCAGCGCGAGTCGCAGGTGTTGCAGCTGACGCTCAGCTACCGGATCAATAATTACAAAATCGACCGGAGTAACAATGCCGATCGCGACAACAGCGGAAATATGAATATGGAAATGGATTTTTGAAAACCGTAACGCGATAATTTTTTGAAGAGGCGGAGATGCTGGTTTACCGGCAGACTCCGTCTCTTTTTTTGTCTCTTTTTGTTTTTAACTGAAAAATCAGTTTTAAAACTGTAAAAATAGTTGCAAAACTGAAAGATCAGTTTTATATTTGGTTTGTCGAACTAAAATCAACCAGTTATGAAGAAATTGACCCGGAAAGAAGAGGAAGTGATGAAAATTCTCTGGCGGCTGAAAAAAGCGTTTGTCAAAGACATTGTGGATCAGTATTCCGATCCGAAGCCGCACTACAACACCATTTCATCGCTGGTGCGCCTGCTGCAGGAAAAAGGGGTGGTCGGATTTACGCAATACGGCAACACCTACGAATATTTCCCGCTTTTGTCGCGCGATGAGTACCGGCGATCGTTTATGAAGCAGGTGGTCAGTGACTACTTCGACAATTCGTACCAGAATGCCGTGGCTTTTTTTGTGAAAGAGAAGGGGTTGAAACCCGAAGAGCTGGAGGAGATTCTCCGGATGATAAAAAACGAATGAGATGGAAAATTTTCTGATTTACCTGGGCAAAGTCTCGGTGGCGGTTGCTGCCTTTTTCCTGATCTACCTGCTGCTCTACCGTTCGCAGAAACAGTTCCGGTTCAACCGCTTTTTTCTGCTGGGGGCTCTTTTGACGAGTTTTTTTCTGCCGCTGATCACTTTTACCGTGGTCAGGACCGTATTTCAGCCAACGGTGGTGGTGCCGGCAAACGATGAGGCCGTGGTGCAGCAGGTGGTGCTCCTTCCGGAAACCGGTTTTTTCCGCTATGAGAAGGTGCTGTTTGTAATTTATTGGATAGGGGTCTTTTTCTTTCTGTTACGGCTGCTGGCCGGAAATCTGAAGGCGTTTTCCATCGTCCGGAAATCCCGCATCGAAATTTTGCTTGGAAAAACCGTGAGCATTTCCGAAGCCGATATCCATCCGTTTACCTTTTTCGGACGTGTGGTGATGGCCCGCGAAACCTTGTTGCATCCCAGCCTGGCGCTGATTTTGCAGCACGAGTCGGTTCATGTTGACGAGAAGCACACCTTCGATATTTTACTCTCCGAGCTGCTTTTCCTGTTGCAATGGTACAATCCGTTTGCCTGGCTGATCAGGGATTCCATAAAAAACAACCTTGAATTCCGGGCCGATCAGCAGGTTGTGCGCGGAGGAAATATGCAGGCCTACCAGCTGGCGATGGTTTCGCTGGCCGATAAAAAAGGGGTGACCCCGTTTTTGACCGCCCTGAATGGAAACGACCTTAAAAACCGAATCATCATGATGAAAAAGAAAACAGAAAACAGGTATGCGCTGGTTAAACAGCTGGCGGTTCTTCCACTGCTGGCTCTCCTGACGATGGGGCTTGCGAACCGTGAGGTGAAACTCGAAACCATTTCATCTCCGGCTGAGAGGCTGAGTCACCTCTCCGGCAGTCAACAGGAGAAAGTGATCCGGGGCAGGGTTACAGATGAGAACGGAGTTTCTCTTTCGGGAGCTGCCGTGGTGATAAAGGGCAAAACCACCGGAACGATCACCGATTCCAAAGGAAATTACCAGATTGCTGTCGGTGAAGGGGAGGAGCTGGTTTTTTCTTTTCCCGGGAAAGAGAAAACGACCATTTTGGCCAGACAGGACGAAATAAATGTGCAATTAAACCCATTGGATCCAGCCGCGCCGGATGAAAAAGCGTTGAGGGAAAAAATTAGTCCGGAGTTCGCGGTAAAAGTGTCCGGGAAAATCACGAACGACAAGGGAGAGCCCCTGCCATCGGTCGCCGTGCTGATCAAAGGTACCACGATGGGGACCATCTCAGATCACCAGGGCAACTATTTGATTCAGGTTCCCGATAAGGAAGCTGTTCTGCTGTTTACATTGCCGGGGGTGCAACAGGTGGAGGAAACGGTTGGCGACCGGACTCAGATCGATGCGAAACTCCTGCCGCTGAAATCAGGTTCCTTGTCGCCCTCCAATCCTGAAAACAAAAAATCGGAAGAAGAAAATATTCCGTCTCCCAAAGCAAAGTCTCAAGTCGTAAAAGGCTTTAGTGTTGCTAATAAGAAAGGAGACGAATCGGCCAGTGTCAGTTTCATAAATGTTGAAAGTGAGAAAAAAGCGGTGGGAAATGTTGAACTCACCCCGCAGGATAAAAATGGGATAACCATCCGGTTGGAAGGAGATCCAAGCATACAGCCTCTGTATATTGTTGACGGGGAAAAGGTTAAAAAGATCGACCATCTTTTACCCGGGGATATTGTGACTGTTAATGTTCTGAAGGGGGCGTCGGCTACCGGTTTGTATGGCGACGAAGCAAAAAACGGGGTGATTATCATCAATACCAAAACCAAATACAACGCCAACATGACGGAACAAGCCGTTGAAAAGAGCAATCCGTCCGGCGGAAACAGAGCGGAATATACCTTGCGGAAAGCGATAGCCAGTAAAATTCGTTATCCGGTCGAAGCGATGCAAAACAATGTGCAGGGAACAGTTGTGCTTTGGGCTGTTATTGAATACGATGGAAAAATTACCCGTTTTTTTGAAGAAAAGCCGAATTGGAATGTCACAGATATTGAAGAAGTGGTGGTTGTGGGAGCAATGACAGCCAAACAAGGATCCTCCTTACGTAATGCAGCGGTGGATAATAAGGCTGTCTCCGGGAATCCGTCCGGTACTGCCGGTCAATCGCCGGCCCAATTAATTTCGACTCTTTATGACGAGGTAAAAAGGGTACTCACCCAGTGCGAGCCGATTGAGGTACCCGAACTGAAAGGGAAAATCGCAGCTTTTCGGGTGAAGTTTATTATACAGCAGCCGTAAAGTTGTGGCAAGTCAGCTTTCAATTCTATTGTGCATCGCAATTGACTTACTCTCCGTGAAAAAGCTGAAACAGATTGTCTGCAACTAATTGTGCTCTTGTGTTCTATTAAATATTAATCTTGAATTTTTGGGATGATGAAAAGATTATTGATTCTGTTTTCCTTTTTGATGATATCAAATATTGTGTTTGCACAAAAGGGAAAAGTTTCCAGCGCGCTGAATTACAAGGAGTCAGGGAGACTGGACCGAGCTGTTGAAAGCATTGACGCAGCTGTTGATCCGGCCAATGAAAAGTCTGCAAAAAGTATTAACTGGCCTCGAACCTGGGAAGTGAGGGGGGAGATTTACCAGGCTGTATTTCATGCCAAAGAAGACAGATTTAAGGCTTTAAGCCAAGATCCGCTGGCAGAAGCTTTCAATTCATACAAAAAAGCTGTTGGGCTGGATACCGGAAACAAATTTTCAAAGAGCTTGAAAATTAAACTAACACTTTTAATCAGCGATCTTCAAAATCAGGCGATTCAGGCATATAACGATACCAATTACCTGCTGGCGTTAAATGCATTTGAGCAGGTGCTGGAGATCAGTGATTGGCCGATTTTTAAAGCTGATAATTCTTATGCCGTTGATACAACAATCATTTATAATGCCGGGTTAACGGCTTTAAGTGCCAGGGATTTCGATAAAGCGATCAGATACGGGAAAGAAGCTGCCCGGTATGGTTACAACGGCAGCAAAACTTATAATTGGATTGCAAGTGCGTATGAACAAAAGCGGGACACACTGGGAGCGCTCGATATTTTAAAACAGGGATTGGAAAAACATCCCGAAGACGATGAAATCCTGACGAATATGATTCAACTATATTTGAATCTGGATAGGAGAGAAGAAGCTATGAAATATCTCAAAATGGCCATTCAAAAGTCACCTCAAAATGCAACTTATTATCATGCCATGGGTCGCTTGTACGAAAAAACGGGTGATGAGGAAAATGCGATTCGATCGTATGAAAAAGCGATTATTACTGATTCCAAATTATTTATGGCTTTTTACAATCTTGGAGTAATTTATTATAACAGGGGGGTTAGGCAAATTGAAGCTGCCAATAAAATTCCGGCCAATGATAATGCAGGTTATGAAAAAGAGCTGAAGATGGCAGATGTTTGGTTTGAAAAGTCGTTGCCGTTTATGGAAAAGTGTTATGAAATTGATCCGAAAGATGTTACCACCGTGGAGTCACTCAGGAATTTGTATTACCGGCTGAAATTAATGGATAAGTATGATACCATACGATGAAAAAAGGGGCTCTTGCCCCTTTTTCATAATATCACCATCAATAAAAGTTTTCCACATTTTTTAATTCAGGGTTGCCTGCCCCGGCTCCCAGTCACAGGGAGTGAGTGCGCCGGTTTTCAGGGCTTCCAGCACCCGCAGTACCTCTTTTACATTGCGGCCAACGGCCAGGTCATTAACACAAACCCAGCGGATTACCCCTTCCGGATCGACAATGAAGGTGGCGCGGTAGGCGATTTTTTCCGAAGATTCGAGGATCCCCAACGCTTCGGCCAGCGATTTACTGGTGTCGGCCAACATCGGGAACTTCAGCTTTTTGAGCCCGGGGTGCGAATTTCGCCAGGCCAGGTGAACAAACTCTGAGTCGGTTGATGCACCCACCAGGTTGGCTCCCAGGTTCTTAAACTCTTCGTAGTGGTCGTTGAAACTGGTGATCTCCGTCGGACAGACAAACGTAAAGTCCTTGGGCCACCAAAAAATAACACTCCAGTTACCGTTGAGCAGGTCGCCAAGCGAAAGGGTATCAAACTCTTTGCCTGCTTCTACAGAAACGACGGCTGTCTTTTTAAAATCAGGGAATTTTTCTCCAATAGAAAGCATAACTTTATTTTTATAGGGTTATTTAATCTGAATTAAAATTGCACATCAAAGATACGCCACCCCCGAAGCCTTTGCAAATTGATTTTCTTTATTCCAAATAGATAAAACCTATTTAAAGTGGTTAAAATCTTGTTGTTAAAGGTGAAAAGTACAGGAAGGCTCCAGCAGGGGGTGAAAAAATTTCCGTGGAAAGAGGATGAATCCGGCGCAGGTTTTTTTCAGAGTAGCTTTTTATCCCTATATTTAACTGCTTTTAAAACATAACTAAGCGATAAACAGAATAATTTATCCAATTCAATCATCTAACTATGAATAACAAATCTGATAAAAACAACGTTTCCCGGAGAGCTTTTCTGGGGACTACAGCAGTTGCTGCTGCAGGAGTTACCATTCTTCCGAGCAATGTAGTTGCCGGGCTGGGACACAAAGCGCCCAGCGATAAACTGAACATTGTCGGCATCGGCGTAGGCGGGATGGGATTTGCTAACCTGAAAAACCTGGAAAAGGAAAACATTGTCGGGTTGTGCGATGTGGACTGGAAGTACAGCAAACGCGTATTCGACTATTTCCCGAAAGCTAAAACCTACAAAGATTGGCGGAAAATGTACGACGAAATGGGCAAATCGATTGATGCCGTTGTCGTTGCCACTGCCGACCACACCCATGCCATCACGGCAGCCCACGCCATCACAATGGGCAAACACGTGTATGTGCAAAAACCATTGACTCACACCGTTTACGAATCGAGACTGCTCACCAAGCTGGCAGAAAAGTATAAAGTTGCCACCCAGATGGGGAACCAGGGATCGTCGGGCGAAGGAGTAAACCTTACCTGCGAATGGCTGGCTAACGGCGAGATTGGTGAAGTAACCAAAGTGGAAGCTTTCACCGACCGTCCGATTTGGCCGCAGGGCCTCAACCGTCCCGAACCCGGACAGTGGGTTCCCGAAACCCTGGATTGGGACCTGTTTATCGGGCCCGCCCCGATGCGTCCGTACCATCCGCTTTACACGCCCTGGAACTGGCGCGGCTGGTGGGATTTTGGCACCGGCGCCCTCGGCGATATGGCCTGCCACATCCTGCACCCCGTCTTTATCGGGCTTCAGTTAGGTTATCCGACCAAAGCACAGGGAAGCTCAACGCTTCTGCTCAATGACTGTGCGCCCAATGCCCAGATGGTGAAACTGGTATTCCCGGCCCGCGCTCCGAAATCTCCCTGGAAAGGCCTGAAAAAAGGAGCCATGCTTCCCGAAGTGGAAGTCGTTTGGTACGACGGTGGTCTTCAGCCGATGAAACCCGAAGGATGGCCGGCTGGCAAGAATATGAATGACGCTGGTGGCGGCGTGATTTTCCACGGAACAAAAGATAAACTGATCTGCGGCTGTTACGGAAAAGATCCGTGGTTGCTCTCGGGCAGAAAACCGGAAGCTCCCAAATTCCGCCGTCGTGTGGAAGGCAGCCATGAAATGGACTGGGTACGCGCCTGTAAGGAAAGCCCCGAAAACCGCGTAAAAACAGCTTCCGACTTCAGCGAAGCCGGACCGTTTAACGAAATGGTGGTCATGGGCGTTCTGGCAGTTCGCCTGCAATCACTCAACAAAGAGCTGTTGTGGGACGGCCAGAATATGCAGTTCACCAATATCTCGGATACCGAAAAAATCAGAACAGTGGTCAAAGACGGCTTTGAAATTACCGACGGTCACCCGACTTTCAAGAAAGACTGGACCGATCCGGTTATGGCCAAAGATTTCGCAGCTGAACTGATCAAGCATACCTACCGGAAACCCTGGTCGCTTCCGGAAATGCCGGCATAAGAAGCAAAACATAAATTTTTTCAGAAAAGGTGGGGCACAAGCTTCGCCTTTTCTGTTTTTCGGGGTTCTCCGCTTATCCTTTCGCCTTATTTTCCTATTTTCAACCCCAAAAGCTTTTGGGTAAAAAATCATACCATGAAACAAGAAAAACAGGTATCCGGAACACTTTCACGACGCACATTTTTGACTACCACCGCCTCGGCTGCGGCTGCAGTTACCATCCTGCCCAGCCATGTTGTCGCCGGATTGGGACACCGTCCGCCCAGCGATAAGTTGAATATTGCCGGAATAGGGGTCGGCGGAATGGGATACCGTAACCTTCGGAACATGGACACCGAGAATATCGTCGCCTTGTGCGATGTAGACTGGGATTATGCCGGACGCAACGCTTTTAAACAGTGGATTCGGGCAAAACTGTACAAAGACTACCGGGTGATGTTTGACCAGCAAAAAGATATCGATGCGGTGATGATTGCCACTCCCGATCATTCGCACGCCCTCCCGGCGGTGATGGCAATGCGCAATGGTTACCACGTTTATGTGCAGAAGCCGCTTACCCATTCGGTTTACGAATCGCGGGTGCTGGCCGAAACTGCACGCACCTACCGGGTGGCCACCCAAATGGGCAACCAGGGTAATTCAGGTGACGGGATCCGGCAAATCTGCGAGTGGATTTGGGCGGGGACCATTGGTGAAGTTACCCGCGTGGATGCCTGGACCAACCGCCCCATCTGGCCGCAGGGTCTCGAGCGCCCCCAAAAATCAATGCGGGTTCCTAAAAATCTGGATTGGAACCTCTTCCTCGGAACGGCTCCCGAACGGCCCTACCACGAAATATACACGCCCTGGAACTGGCGCGGCTGGTGGGATTTTGGCACCGGCGCCCTTGGCGACATGGCCTGCCACATCCTCGACCCCGTTTTTATGGCGCTCAAACTCGAATATCCGGTGGCTGTCCAGGCCTCTTCCACTCCCATCAATATGGAGTCGGCGCCCAATGCCGAGTTTGTGAAATATGAGTTTCCGCGGCGCGATAACCTTCCCAAAGTGGCTATGCCCGAGCTGACGGTCAACTGGTACGATGGTGGCATGATGCCCCCGCGCCCCGACGAACTGCTCGACGGCGAACCCATGGGAGATGCCGACGGCGGTTGTATTTTCTATGGAACGCGCGGAAAAATCATGTGCGGGACGTATGCCCGCAATCCGCAGTTGCTGCCTACCCGCGAAATGGAGCATTTTAACCAGCCTTCCAAGATTTTACGCCGAATAACCAATGCCATGGAGGGCGGACATGAACAGGACTGGATACGGGCGTGTAAAGAGAGCCGCGAAACCCGCCTCGAAGCTTCGTCGCATTTCGGCTATTCGGGGCCGCTCAACGAAATGGTGGTGATGGGGGTACTGGCTGTCCGGTTGCAAAGCCTGAACCGCAAACTGTTGTGGGACGGCAAAAATATGCAGTTTACCAATATCTCTTCGTCGGACCAGATTCGTACACTGACCAAAGACCGCTTCGAAATTGTGAACGGAGATCCGAAATTCAACAAAGAATACAAAACCCTGCCGGCTGCCGCCATGGCCGAAGAGTGGATCAGGCACAACTACCGCGAAGGCTGGGAGCAGATTTGACCCCAACCGCCGGAACGTCGGTAAAAGAGAGTGGGTTTAGTTCTTTTTCAGCGAAAAATTGCTGATTCCCATGTTCTGATAGGTTTGTTTCAGCGCTTCTTCATCGTCGGTGATGATCAGCAGTTTATCCCCTTCATAGAAGACCGTGCTTCCGGTGGGGATAAAATATTTGTCGCCGCGTTTAACCATAACAGCCAGGGTTTTGTCGGGCAGCGGCATGTCCATCAGCCGGCTGCCGTGGCTCAAAGCCTCAGCGGTAATGGTGATTTCAGTTGTGGCCGATTTAATTTCATCGGAAAATTCCAGATCAAAATTTTCGGGTTGCCGGTACGATTTGGGTTTTTCGGCAAGGCCCAGCCAAAAGGCAATCTGGGTGAGAAAAGTCCCCTGAATGATCAGCGAGAGCAGCGTGATAAAAAAGACGACGTTGAAGAAAAAGCGGGCATGCGGAACCTGCTCGGCCAGCGGGAAGATGGCAAAAATGATGGGGACTGCCCCGCGCAATCCAACCCAGGAGACAAAAACTTTGGAACGGAACGAGATGTTCCGGAAGGGTAACAAACTCAGGAAGACGCCGACCGGCCGGGCAACCAGGATCATAAATATCCCGATGATCAGCGCCGGAAAGGCCACCGGGATCAGTTCGTGCGGGTTGACCAGCAGTCCCAGCGTAAGGAACATGAGAATCTGGCTGAGCCACGCCTGTCCGTCGAAAAAACGCAATGAGCTGCGTTTGTGGACAAACCGCGAGTTTCCGATCACCAGTCCGGCAATGTAAACCGCCATGTAGCTGTTCCCTTTTATAAAATAGGTGAACGAGAAAATAAAAATGCACCAGGTGAAAACCAGGATCGGGTAGAGGGAGTCGTTGTCAATTTTTATGCGGTTGATAATAAAAACGGCCAGTTTCCCCAGTAAATAGCCGGAAGCGGTTCCCAGCACCAGCTGCATCAGAATGGTGCCGCCCACCAGCAGCAAGTTGGGTTCACCCCCCTCTTTGATAATCCCGATCAGGGTGATGGTGAGGATGTAAGCAACCGGGTCATTGCTACCACTCTCCAGCTCCAGCAGCGGGCGCAGGTTGTGTTTCAGATGGGCGCCTTTGGTGCGCAGAATGGCAAAAACCGAAGCCGAATCGGTGGAGGACATGATGGAGGCCAGCAGCAGCGCCGACAGAAAACCGATACCGGCAGCGGGCATGGTCATTCCGCAAAGCCACCAGATAAAAAGTCCGGTGATTGCTGCGGTAAGCAAAACTCCCACGGTAGCCAGCACAACGCCGGGCGCCAGAATCGGCCTGACTTCTGACAATTTGGTATCCAGCCCGCCTGAAAAGAGGATGATACACAAGGCTACCGTCCCGATGGTCTGGGCAAGTTTCAGGTTTTCAAACTGGATACCCAGTCCGTCGCTGCCACTCAGCATGCCAACGGCCAGAAAAAGTAACAGAACCGGCACGCCGAGCCGCGAGCTCGCTTTCCCGGCTAAGATGCTGATAAAGAACAGTAGCGAAAGTGTCAGCAGGATATATTCAATTGCAATTTCCAATGAATTCGGTTTTAATTTGTTTTGGATTGTGCACAAATATAAAATCTTGTCCGCATTTGCTGAGCCTCGCGAAGGTCATAAACTGAAAAAAAGAGAATAAATTTAATCCCCGGATGCATACGCAGCAAGAATTTTTGTTTTATTGTAAAATGAAAGGAGGGCGTAGTGTGCTTCAGGTAAATTTGCCATATTTGTATCTCACCAATAAAGCTGATGTTATGATAAGTACAGCAGGGTTACGTGGCGGCAGGATGTTGTTTGCTGCCTTTGCAATTGTTCTTGGGGGGATCATCTCTCAAACCAGTGCTCAGAATTCCTGGCAGATTGCAGTGCCGGGCAATGGCTATCTGACACAGGAAGGAGACGGCTCTTCCGGACAGGTGAGCCGGAACGGGATCCGGCAGTGGCAATCATCCGAAAGCCGTTTTTCTCTCTTTTTCCGGGTCGACAGAGCCTGTGAGCTCACGCTGGCCTTAAATCTTCGGGTGCCTGCGGGCAAATCGGATTTGCAGGTTTCGGCTGCCGGCAAGGTTTTCGCTCTGCGCGTGGCCGGCGCAGAACTGCATCCCGAGCAGGTGGGGGCAATTTCCGTTTCCCAACCGGGGTATGTCCGCGTCGATCTGCAGGGAATCAGCAAAACAGGAGCGGTTTTTGCCGAAGTGGCCGACTTGCTGGTCTCTTCCTCAACATCCGGACTGAATCTGAATTATGTGAAAGATAATGAAAGTAACCGTTTTTACTGGGGACGCCGCGGTCCTTCCGTGCATCTCTCTTACATCACCCCGCCGGATAAAACGATCGAATGGTTTTACAGTGAAGTAACCGTGCCGGAAGGTGAGGATGCGATCGGTTCCTATTTTATGGCCAACGGATTTGGCGAAGGTTATTTCGGCATCCAGGTAAACGGTCCAGCCGAGCGGAGAATCCTTTTTTCGGTGTGGAGCCCTTTTCATACCGATAATCCGGCGGAGATTCCCGAGTCGGATCGGATCGCACTACTGAAGAAAGGCGACGGGGTTTACACCGGCGAGTTTGGCAACGAAGGTTCGGGAGGACAGAGTTACCTTGTTTTTCCCTGGAAAGCCGGTCATACCTACGGTTTTTTGAATTCGGCCAAACCCGACGGGAAGGGAAATACGATCTATTCCGCATATTTTTATGCACCCGAGAAGGGGCGGTGGCAGCTGATCGCCAGCTTCCGAAGACCCAAAACCAACACTTATCTGGTCCGGCTACATTCGTTTCTCGAAAACTTCAGCGACAAAAACGGCTACCTCGGACGAAAGGCCTGGTACGCCAACCAGTGGGCCAGAGATACCGACGGAAATTGGCATGAACTGACCGGAGCCCGTTTTACCGGCGACGATATTGCGCGGCGCAGCTACCGGCTCGATTATGCCGGAGGAGCTTCGGGCAACCGTTTTTTTCTGCAAAACGGCGGCTTCTTTAACGAAACCATTCCGCTGAACACCGTTTTTACCCGGGAAGGAAATGCCGGGAAAGCTCCGGAGATCCCCTTTGCGGAGCTGGAATAAAACTTCGGGAGTAGATCCAATTCTGCGCGCTTCTTCCTATTTTTGAAATTGGAAAGGAAAAACATGGAAGAATTGCAACTATCCGAACAGGACCGGATTTTTTACAACGATGGATACCACGTCGGACAGGCTGTGGCTGAAAAAGGCCTGACGCCTGAAAATATTGTGGAGGGGCTGGCGCAACTCCACGAATCAATTGACGGATTGATTGATGCCCTGCTCGAACGGGCCCGTAAAAACGAGGTGCTCATTTACTGCCACCGCGGATGCGAATGGTGCTGCCACCAGGCCGTATTTGCCAACAACCTGGAAATGCTCAACCTGCTGGAGTTTTTCCGGAAAAATTTTTCGGAGGAACAGCTGATGGAGGTGGCCCGCCATGCCGCGCAAAAAAATCAAAAGGTATCGGGGATGAGCGAAGCCGAGGTGCTGCTCTATAAGTCGCCCTGCCCGTTGCTGAAAGGGGGCGCCTGCATAGCCTACCATGCGCGCCCCATGGCTTGCCGGATCTATCTGTCCCGCAGCCTTTCGAGCTGTTTTGAGTTTTTTAAAAATCCCGGAAACCCCGATAACTTTCCGGCCTTGATCGATTTTCCGCTGCGGGTCGGTAAACTGCTCAACGAAGGTTTTGCCCGGGCCATGCGCGACCAGGGGGTTGAGGTGTCGGAATTCAGAATAGAGGAGGGGCTTGACCTGTTTTTAAACCAGCGTTTTGATCTGCGGGTAATTTCCCCAAACCCTTCTGATCAATAAACCCAAACCGGGCTTGGGCCGGGAACGTGAATTTGTTCTAAATTACGGAAGGGAGGAGAGAGTCACGGCACTTTTTCTTATTTTTATTAAATCATAAAAATCAAAATTCAACATTATGGAATCATTAGCCGGAACAAAAACCGAACAGAACCTGCTGAAAGCTTTTGCCGGCGAATCGCAGGCACGCAACCGTTACGAATTTTTTGCCAAACAGGCGCGCAGCGAAGGATTGGAGCAGATAGCAGCCCTGTTTGAAGAGACCGCAATCAATGAGAAAGCGCATGCCAAACGGTTTTTCCGTTTTCTGGAAGGCCGGATGGTTGAAGTAACGGCAACCTACCCCGCCGGAAAAATCGGTACCACTCTGGAAAATCTCCAGGCTGCCGCCGAAGGGGAAAATGAAGAGTGGACTTCTCTCTATCCCCATTTTGCCGACGTTGCCGAAGCAGAAGGTTTCAAGCAGATTGCCGTGGTTTTCCGTACCATTGCCAAAATTGAAAAGGCTCACGAAGAGCGCTACCGGAAATTGTATAAAAACCTGCAGGATGGAAAAGTTTTTGAACGCGAGGATAAAGTGATCTGGAAATGCCGCGTTTGCGGATTCCTGCACGAATCGACCAAACCTCCCAAAAAATGTCCGGCTTGCGAACAC
>JARKOX010000292.1 GCA_029975525.1 Prolixibacteraceae bacterium
TTCGCCCCACATGGCGAAAAACCTGGACGAACTGTACGACTTCATCATTGCCGACCTGAAAGAAGCCGAAAATCTGCTGGAGATCAACCAGCGGGTGGGCCGCGCCGACAAAGTTGCCGCACAGGCCCTGCTGGCAAAAGTGAACCTGACCATCGCCTCTTCCAAAGAGAGCGGGGTGCCCCAATACACTGAAATGACAGCCGCAGTGGACAAAATGTATGAAGAGGCCGCAGCCTGGTCGCGCAAGGTGTTGTATGACCAGAGCCATTATGCCCTCGACAACAACCTTTTGCACATCTACAATATCGATGCACCCAACGGTCCGGAGCACATCGTCATCATGTCGGGCGACCGCACCGGCCTCAACGAAGGTAACTACTCAAAAATCGGGATGATGTTCCACCCCTGGGTTGACGGAGTTCCCTACTACATCAAAAACCCGGACAACACCTTCACCTATGCCACCAACGGCTGGGAAGTGTTCCAGGCAACGACCTCCTTTTACAACACATTTGCAGAGGCCGACAAACGTAAAACCGACCTGCTGATCACCCAGGTGTACAATGCAAACGGCGATGTGGTCGGGAGCCTGGGCGGAAAAGTCAAATATCCGTTCACCCGGAAATATGTTGACCCGCAGTTTGTGGGACAGAAATCGAGCGCCAAACCTTACCTGATCCGTTTCTCGGAAGTGGCGCTGATTTATGCCGAAGCCGCCGGTCCGTCGACCGAAGGGTACGAATGGGTCAACAAAATCCGGAACCGGGCTGGTTTGGGCGATCTGGCCCCGGGCTTACCCGCTGCCGATTTCCGCGACGCCGTGGTACAGGAGCGTGCCTGGGAACTGGCTTTCGAAGGACAACGGCTTTACGACCTCCGCCGGAAAGCAATGGTCCTCGACAAGGATCCCCGCGCAATCGCTGCCGGAATCACCGAAGCGCAGGCTGCTTTCTATCCTATCCCGCAAATGGAGATCGACCTGAACGTGAATGTGTCAAATTAGTGATAACGAAAAAACACCATGGATATGAAAAGAATAAAATATATCTTCCTGTTACTGCTGGGCGTCAGCCTCTTCAGCTGTATCAAGGATCCCATGTCAGAAATTACTGACGGCGGATGGAACAAGGAACGCAACATCCTGAGCATCGCCTTTGAAGGACAGGTCGGAAAAGCGGCCATCACCCGCAACGGCGACGAGGCCACCATCAGCTTTACTTACAACACCAGTAACAGTGCAGATTTCAGCGCCATAAAAATCAGCGACATCGAAATCTCTTACGGAGCCGGGGCATCGGTAAAAAACGGCGAAACCCTGAATTTTGAAAATGCCTCGAAAACAGCTACCATCACGGTTACCCCGGCCAACGGCGAACCGCTCGACTGGGTGATCAAACTCAACCCGTTTACCGAAACCCTGCTGGGAACCTGGGATATCACCGGCCTGTGGGTATTCGGGGGCACCGGCCCGGAATACGGGGGAGCTGCCGTAATGAAAATGAGCGACAAACCCTGGTGCTGGCCCGCTACCGAAGGCCCGGACAAAGAGCAGGATAACTTCCTGACCTTCACCATGGAC
>JARKOX010000295.1 GCA_029975525.1 Prolixibacteraceae bacterium
ATGTTGCTGGCAGTCCTGGAAAAACGGGCCGGTTTTAAGCTGGTCTCCAAAGATGTTTTCCTGAATGTGGCCGGCGGACTGAAAATTAACGCTCCGGCTACCGACCTGGCAGTGATTACCGCCATCCTGTCGTCGAATCTCGATATTTCGGCTGACCATCTCACCTGCTTCACCGGCGAGGTGGGGCTTACCGGCGAAATCAGGGCCGTGGGCCGCATCGAACAGCGCATTTCGGAAGCCGCGCGGCTGGGGTTCCGGCGAATTTTTGTTCCCCGGCTCAACAAAGGCTATGACGTTTCGGCAACCGGGCTCGAAGTGGTGAAGGTGGCCCGTGTGGAAGAAGCTTTCCGTAAATTGTTCGGATAGAATTTCCGAAGGGGGATGCCGCTCCTTTTTCCGGAGAAAAAGCAAAATATTCGTAATTTAGCCTCCTGTAAAAAAAGAGTCATCGTTCCTATGAGGTGGAGAATTTTTTGGTTGGCAGCAATACTGGTTCTGGCCATAGCTTGCGATAAACCGCAGTTTAAGAAGCCAGCCCGACTGGTTTCGAAAGATGAAATGGTCGACATGCTGGTGGATATTCACCTTGCGGATGCAGTTTACCAGACCCAACGTTATACCAGCGAAAGACTGGACAAGCTGAAAGGCGCCGATTTTTACTATTCAGTATTGAAAAAATATCAGGTGCCCGATTCTACGTTTGAGCAGTCGCTGATCTATTACGCCAGCTTTCCGAGAGATTTCGAAAAAATGTACACCCGCGTGCTCAATCGGCTGAACGAGATGGAACAGCAATATACGGAGAAGGAAGAGAAGCCTGTTAATATCGGAAACGATTAGATTTTGAAAAAATTTGCCGCTTCTTATGTATATACCCTGACCGGGCCGCCGCTGAAAAACGGGATTGTAACGGTTGACGACGACGGAACCATTCTCGGGGTGACCGACACCGGCGGAGAGCTGTATGAATCGGAACGGATGGAGTTTTACAGCGGAATTCTGGCGCCCGGATTTGTCAATGCCCACTGCCACCTCGAACTTTCCCATCTCCTCGGACATACTTCGGAAAAAAAAGGATTGCCCGCGTTTATCGGCGAAATCAACCGGTTGCGAAATGTACCGGAGGCTGAAATGGTGCAGGCCGCCCGGCTGGCCGAGCGTGAAATGTACCGGCTCGGCATTTCGGCTGTTGGCGATATTTCCAACACCACCCTCAACCTTCCGGTTAAGCGCGAAAGCCGGATCAGCTATTTCACTTTTGCCGAAACTTTTGGGTTTCATCCTTCGCGCGCCGATCGCGCATTTACATTGGCGAGGGATGTTTTCGAAAGTTTCCGGAAGGAAAAACTGCCCGTTTCGGTTACCCCGCACGCTCCCTATTCGGTTTCTGATGAGTTGTTTAAAAAGATCAGGGATTTTGCCGAAGAGACCCGGCTTCCGCTTTCCCTCCACAACCAGGAGTGCGCCGGCGAAAACCAGTTTTACCAAACCGGCGACGGCCCGATTTTGGACCATTTGCAGCACAACCTGGGGCTCGACACCGCTCACAGGAAACCTGCCGGGAAAAATTCGCTGGAGTCGGTGCTGCCCAAACTGCCGGCTGCTAACCGGCTGTTGCTGGTGCACAACACTTTTACCACGCAGCATGACCTGGAACGGGTAAAAGCATTACGGCCGGGGCACAACAC
>JARKOX010000001.1 GCA_029975525.1 Prolixibacteraceae bacterium
GGTTGAAAAAGAGAAAATCAACCACGTCATCATCTGGATTCAAAAAAGGAGGGTACGCATTTACCACAAGGGAAGCAAAGCCCTCGACATGCCCACCAACATTTCCGCCAATACAAAATTTAACCGGTTCCGCTTTTCGGGATGGGATGCCAACAGCTTTCCCTATCTCACCAACCTGAAAATCACCACTGCCGCTCCCGACACGCGCAGCAAGCTGCTGACCGAGGGAAAACTAATCAGCTACGGAATCTATTTCGATTCGGGAAAAGATGTGGTCAAGCCCGAGTCGTATGGCGCCTTGAACGATATTGCCAAAGTGCTGAAGGAGAACCCCGGCGTAAAGGTTAAAATTGTCGGGCACACCGACAGCGACGGCGCCGATGCAGCCAATCTCGACCTGTCGAAACGGCGT
Organism: Prolixibacteraceae bacterium; assembly: GCA_029975525.1. Classification (GTDB taxonomy): domain Bacteria; phylum Bacteroidota; class Bacteroidia; order Bacteroidales; family Prolixibacteraceae; genus UBA1413. Next base: position 413 of record JARKOX010000001.1, read on the forward strand.
GGCGCTTCGGTGAAAAACGAACTGGTGAAAACTTTTGGGATCGCTGCTGCCAGCCTGGAGGCCGACGGAATGGGAGAAACCCAGCCGGTTGCTCCCAACGACACCCCTGCCAACAAGGCGCTGAACCGCCGGGTTGAATTTATCAAGCTGTGACAGGCTGTTTTGGGATGATTTTTTCAGTTGCCGGGAACACTAAACTTAAAATAGGATTGCCTTATGAAAAAAATGGTATTGACCGTTTGGGTGGCAGCCTGCTGCTGTTTGCCCAATCTTGTTCTTTCGCAGGGGGCCCTCTCCAAAAAGGTGCTGCTCTCCATTCAGCCCGGGGAATCCATAGTCACCAGCGAAAGTTGTATTGATGTTGGCTACTCGGCCGACCAGCTTTTTGTGGTGACCCGCAAAGGCGACCAGTTCTTCATTTATGAAGGTGGGGTGCGCAAAGGGCCGTTTAACTCCAAAATGGTGAGGATGAAAAACTGCGGCGAACGGCACAACGCAAGTTGTTCGGTTTATACCACGGAGCAGTCGGCCGCCTCTTTTGAAATCATCTCTTACAGCGAGCAGGGCGGAATGACCATTAACTTTAAAGGGAAAAAATATGGTCCCTACACCATGGTAATGGCCCTTCAGGTAGCGAAAGACGGCTCGTCATTCCTGGCAGCAGTTACCGATGACGGAGAGCATCGGCTGGTCTCCTCCGGCGGGCTTTCCCAGCCGCTACCCGGGCAGGTTTCTTACCTGCACATGAGCAGCTCGGGCAGGCAATATCTGGCGGTCTCCCAGGAGACAGGAGCGATGGAGGCTGAAATGGCCAATATCGACTTTTCAAAGCTCACGCAGGAGCAGCTGGTGGCCATGGCCCAAAAGATGGCAGCGCAACAGGAACAGGCGGGTCAGCCCAAAGTTTTTGTCTTTACTGCCGGCGGAAAAAAGTTTGGCCCCTATCCGGCCAGCGATATTTACGAAAGTTCGCCCGCCTTTTGCCGGACCGGCGGTGACAACTGGTACATGGTGAGCGACAATACGCTTTACATCAACGGGGTCAAGGTCAAACAGTACGCTTATGACCAGATCAGCTTTTCGACCGGCGACGTGTGGCTTACGCCCGACGGGAAAAGGTATGCCATTGCCGGCTACGACAAGATCCTGTTCAGCGACGGAAGCAGCGGGCCGGCTCCGCTGAAAACCGATTGCGAAATGAAAGATGGGAAAGTCATTCTTAAATGGATTTCGCTTGAAAACGGGAAAGATATTGTTGCCTGTTCCAGGGAGATTTAAGCTGGTTATTCTGCTGGCCGGATTGTCTCTCCTGACCTGTCCCGGTTGGGGGCAGGAGGTACCGAGCCGGGAGGGTTTCAGGGCCGCAGCTGGCAAAAAGTACAACGAGGCGCTGGTTTACCTCTGGTCAAATCCCTGGATCAGCGACACGCTGCAGGCTGCCGGCGTCGACCCACAGTTTGCTGCGGCCATCGTCTTTCCCGAAGTCGTGCGCTATTCGCTCCTGCGCGACAGGATGGAGGTGATGGGATTGCTCTCCCTCTATGTGAAATATGGCCGGGCGTATGCCGATTTTTCCGTCGGGCGGTTTCAGATGAAACCATCCTTTTTGGAGCAGGTTGAAGCGGATGCGGTGGAAAACCGGATACCGGCGAAGGTCGCGGAAGAGACGCCTCAAACCCGTCTGGAACGGGTAAAACGCCTCGGCTCCCCCGAATGGCAGGTGAAATATTTAGCAGCGTTCATCAACATCCTCGATGCCCGGTTTAAACACAAAAACTGGTCTTCGACCGAAGAGAAGCTGAAGTTTTACGCCACCGCCTACAATGCCGGTTACACCAACAGCGAAGCCTGTATTCGGGAGCTGATCCCGGCAAAAACATTTTACACCACGCTGCTGCCCGGAGAACCCCGCTACGCTTATGCAGAAATTGCCTGTGAGTATTTTTCGCTTTTCGGAAAAAATGAGAAACCAATAACCCTTTAAAATCAATAACAATGAAAAAACTACTGATGATGACGGTGATCTTTCTTTTCGGGACAACCGTCTGGGGGCAGGAAACCTTCTTTCCTACCCGGGAAGGAACCGTTCTGACCTACAAAACCTTCGATAAAAAAACCAAAGAAACCGGCGCAATGCGCTACACCATCCAGGGGGTAAAAATTGCCGGCAGCGATATCGACATCACCTATCTGTGCGAGTCGCTCGATCCGAAAGAGGCGCTTCTTTTTAAAGAGGAGATTACAATTCATCAGAAAGGTGACAAGCTTTTTGTTGACATGGGGAATTTTATCAACAAAGCGGCCTTTCAGCAAAACGGAGAAATTCCGGCCGAAGTGCAGATAACCGGCAACAACATGGAGATTCCGGTGAATGCAGCGCCCGGTACCACCCTGCCCGATGCCAGCGTTGCCATGTCCTTGAAGATGGGCTTCCTCAACATGAAGATGTCGGCCGACGTTACCAACCGGAAAGTGGAAGCTGTTGAAGAGGTGACCGTAAAAGCCGGAACATTCAGTTGCAGCAGGTTTTCGAGCGATGTGAATGCCACGGCCATGGGAATCAGCGTAAAATCGAAAACCATCGAATGGTACGCCAAAGGTGTTGGGATGGTAAAGTCGGAGTCGTACGATAAAAACGGAAAGATCGTCTCGAGTACCGAACTGGTTGAGCTCAGAAATTAACCGTCCGGGTTGGAGAGGCAACAGGAAGCTGCAGTCCGGGAGAGTGGGTTACGAGGTTTTGGGGAGTAGATCCTGCCCGTTTTTTTTCTCTTTTTCAGGATAAAAATTCAGGTCGGAATATTTCCGGTGTTTTCTGATGTAGAAGCGCCACACAATACTCCCGCGGTAGATTTCGGGGTGGCGACTCTGTTTGACCAGCGGAAGGAGATCTTTCCGTTTCTTGAGAAACCTGCCCAGCGTGCGGTAAACCGCCATGTGTGCCCGGAATACCGCTGCAAAAGCCTGCCGGTTTCCGCCGGCCAGAAAGCTGATGGCCGCCACGCCGTCGAGCACCAGGCGCATCAGCATCAGCGGCAGAACCCTTCCGGCGGGGAGATTTTTCAGTAACATCCACAGGTTGTTGCGGAAGTTGAGGTAGACCTTCTGCGGACTTTGGTAGGAGAGGGTTGCCCCGCCCAGGTGATACACCACGCTGCCCGGTTCATACCCGATTTGCCAGCCCTGGTTTTTCAGGCGCCAGCACAAGTCGATCTCTTCCATGTGGGCAAAAAAGTCGCCGTCGAAGCCGCCCGACTGTTTAAAAACGGCTGCCCGGATAAAGAGGCAGGCGCCGGTAGCCCAGAAAATCGGGTAGGGATGGTCGTATTGTCCGGTGTCGGGTTCGGTTTCCGAGAGAATGCGGCCGCGGCAAAATGGGTAGCCCAGCCAGTCGAGGTAACCACCGCCGGCGCCGGCATATTCAAAACGGTTTTGCTCGCGGAAGCTCCGTATTTTGGGTTGAAGCGCTGCCAGCCGGGGGTCGGCCTGCAGCCTTTCGAGGCAGGGGGAGAGCCACCCGGGCGTCACTTCAATGTCGGAATTCAGCAGGACGAAAAAGTCGGCGTCCACCTGTTGGAGGGCCAGGTTGTAGCCCTGGGCAAATCCGTGGTTGGCGTTTAAGGCGATCTGTTTTACCTGCGGAAAATTTTCGCGCAGAAACTCCAGCGAACCATCGGAAGAGCCGTTGTCGGCCACATAAACAGAGATTCCCTCGCCGCTGCTGTGCTGCAGCACCGAAGGCAAAAACTGTTGAAACAGCGAAACGCCGTTCCAGTTCAGGATTACAATGGCAACCTTTTCTTTTTCAGCCATGCATGGTGATTAAAGAAGTAATAATTTGGACAGCATGGCAGCCAGGTGCTCTTTTTCGAGTGTTTCCAGGACCGCTGCAATTTTTTCGGCCCGGGCCGGATCGCCGGAGAGCACCAGGTTTTCAATCTCTTTCATTTGCTTGCCGGTGAGCTCGTCGCGAAGGAGGTCGCGCAGCTTGTCGTTCACCGCTTTTTCGCCGGGTAGCCCGATTTTTTCCAGTTCTTCGATGACGGCCTCCAGAATTTGCCGCGCCTGAAACCGCACCGGGTCCTGCGATTTGCCCAAACCGGCAGCGTCGCGCAGGTTCCAGCTCGAGTAATCGTAATGCAGCTCGCGGATCATCCGGATTTTGGAACTCTCCTTGCCGAAAACCCTTTCCAGGAATACGATGGTTTGGTTTTTCCAGGCCTCCAGATCGAATTTTTTTTCCTCCAGTCGTTCAATCTGGCTTTTCAGTAAAGCAATTTCCTTCTCTGCCATGATGCGGTAATTTTGAATGCTGCAAGTTACACCATCCCGGGCGATGTTGCAACAGCGCCGGGGCAGGAAAGTATAGTTTTGATGAAGTCAGCCGGAAGGATGC
>JARKOX010000020.1 GCA_029975525.1 Prolixibacteraceae bacterium
TGACCGGCGAAAAGAACCGGCTGGCTCAAAGTATCGGCTACCGCGCCGGATTCCAGGCTTACGATGCCCACCAGAAAGCGGTGGAAATTGTTGACAAAAGAGCCAAATTCTATTAATCGTTCAACCGTTTCTGAACAAAAAAGCTGTTCCTTTTCCTGGAACAGCTTTTTTTATTGTCGCAACTCTGCAGTTGTCAGCCTTGGGAAAACGGCAAACGGGCGACACCACCAACCAGCCTGATTTCAATCTCTAAAACGAAAAGACCAACTCCCTCTTGATCCGTACAAAACATTGTCGGACAGGATTCCGCAAATTTCTCCCCTTTTTCACCAAAGGTAAAAAGGGTTACCGGCGCCAAATCTTTCGTTCATTTTTTCAGGCGGTTTAAACCTGCTGCCCGATTTTCTGTTATTTTTAACCAATTGAAACAATAATTGACAGACCATGAAGATTAAATTTTTAGCAGGCCTTGTAGCCCTGCTTCTCTGGCTGCCGCTGGTTGCCCAGGAAAACTACAAAGACAAAGCAGAAGCCGATTCCGTAAAAACTTACCGCTCTGCCGGTTTTTATACGGTAAAATCCTTCCCGCAGCAGTTCAAAGGTAAAAAGCCCAAAAATGTGATCCTGCTCATTGGCGATGGGATGGGAACTTCGCATGTTTTTGCCGGAATTACCGCCAACGGGGGACAGCTGTTTCTGGACAACTTTAAACATGTTGGTTTTTCGAAAACCCAGTCCTCGAACCAGTATATTACCGACTCGGCTGCGGGCGGAACCGCCCTCTCGTCGGGAGTAAAGACTTACAACGGCGCCATCGGCGTTGACCCTGACCAGAAACCGGTAAAAACCATTCTGGAAGAAGCTGAAGAAAAAGGACTGGCAACCGGTTTGGTCTCCACTTCGGCCATTACCCACGCTACCCCGGCCTCCTTTATATCACACCAGGACAGCCGCGGCAGTTATGAAGCCATTGCCGCCGATTTCCTGAAAACCGACATCGACGTATTCATTGGCGGCGGGTACAAACACTTTGCCGAGCGCAAAGACGGACGCAACCTGACCTCCGAACTCGAAGCCAAAGGCTACCAAGTTTTACGGAAAATGGATGACATTGCCGCCGTTAAGTCGGGAAAACTGGCCGGACTTACCGCTCCCGAACACAACGGAAGGGTTAGTGAACGGGGCGACATGCTGCCCGTGGCTACCCAAACAGCTATCAACATCCTCTCCAACAACAAAAAAGGGTTTTTCCTGATGGTCGAAGGATCGCAAATTGACTGGGGTGCTCATCAAAACAACACCATCTATGTGGTAGAAGACATGCTCGACTTTGACCGCACGATCGGCAAAGCGCTCGAATTCGCCGCCCGCGACAAACAAACCCTTGTAATTGTTACGGCCGATCACGAAACCGGCGGATTGGCCCTCACCGGCGGCAACATCAAAACCGGCATGGTGAAAGGCGCCTACACCTCAACCGACCACACGGCGGTAATGGTCCCGGTGTTTGCCTTCGGACCCGGCGCTGAAAACTTCACCGGAATCATGGAAAATACCGATATCCCGAACCGGATCCGTGACCTGTTTCTGAAAAAATAAGCCGACTGGTTCCGATCCGGCCTGAAACTATCATAGCCAACCCTTGTTGTTCGCTATGATAGTTTTTTTGAAAAAAACTTTAACACCATCTTTATGCGCGAAGCACTGGAAATCCTCGACCATGTCCGGTTGAATTTCTCCCCTGCAGGACTGTTTGCCCTCAACGTAACCATTGCCTTTATCATGTTTGGCGTTGCGCTCGACATCAGGCTGAGCCACTTTCGGGATGTGCTGCTGAAGCCCAAGTCGGCCCTGGCCGGAATTGTCTCCCAGTTTTTGCTGCTGCCGGCAGCCACCTTTCTGCTGGTATTGCTCCTCAGGCCCACTCCGACCGTCGCCCTGGGGATGATCCTGATTGCGGCCTGTCCCGGCGGCAACATTTCAAATTTTATCACTGCACTGGCCCGGGGAAACGTCGCCCTGTCGGTAAGCCTGACGGCCTTCTCCACCCTGGCAGCCACCTTCATGACGCCACTCAACTTCGCTTTCTGGGGCGACCTTTACATCAATCTCTACGAAAAAGGGGGCACCAACCTGCTGCGCCCCATCGAAATCGATCTGATGCAAATGGTGCAAACCGTTTTTATCCTGCTCGGAATTCCCATCATCCTGGGACTATTCTTTACCACCCGGTTTCCTCAAATCACCGCACGGATCAAAAAACCGATCCGCCAGCTCTCCATCCTCATCTTTATTGGCTTTGTGATCGCCCTGCTGTCGGCCAATTTTTCCCATTTTCTGAACTTCATCCACTTGGTTTTTCTGCTCGTGCTGCTCCACAATGGAATTGCTCTGCTATCGGGTTTCTTGTTCAGCAGCCTGCTAAAGCGTCCGCGTGTTGACCGCCGCGCGATCACCATTGAAACCGGGATTCAAAACTCCGGCCTGGCGCTGGTGCTCATGTTCAACCCGAAAATTTTTCCGCCCGACCTGGAACTGGGCGGTATGACCATCATCGCCGCCTGGTGGGGCATTTGGCACATCATCTCCGGAATGACGCTGGCTTTTTTCTGGTCGAAAAAACCACTGGCAGAACCCATTCCAATTCCCACCCGATGAAATACGAAAGATGGTCTCCGGGTTACTGGCTGCTGAAGCAATACATCATTTTTGCCCACTGGCTGGTTCACCGCCGGATTGTAGTCACGGGAAAAGATCATCTCCCGCGCAACAAACCGGTCATTTTTACCCCAAACCATCAGAATGCGCTGAGCGACCCGCTGGCGGTCCTTTGCAATGTGCCTTTCCAGCCGGTGTGGCTGGCGCGGGCTGATATTTTCAAATCGAAAGCGACCCGTCCCATCCTGAAGTTCCTGAAAATAATGCCGGTGTACCGCATGCGCGACGGCAAGGAGAATCTTGTCAGAAACGACGAAACCTTCAGCCACTCGGTCAGGGTACTGAAACACAACAAAGCGTTGGCGCTCTTTCCCGAAGCGGCCCATTCAGGCAAACGACAGATGCTTCCCCACAAAAAAGCCGTTCCGCGCATTGTTTTCCTGGCGCAGGAGATGAGCGGTTTTTCACTCGACATACAGATTGTACCGGTAGGAATTTATTACAGCCACTACTGGAACTTTGGGCGACGGCTGTTACTCAACATCGGCAATCCCCTGCCGGTAAAAAATTACGACGAAATTTACCGGAAGAACCCGCAACTGGCTACCATCGCCCTGCGCAACGACCTTTACCAGGCCCTGCTGCCATTGGTACTCCAGATCGAAAGCAAAACCAACTATGACGGTTTCGAAGCGCTGCGGACCATCTACGGCAAAAAATATCTGAAAAAACAGGGAACGACAGAGGGCCTGCCCGAACAGTTTCAAAGCGACCAGCAACTGATGCGCCAATTGGACGAACTGGAGGCTGCCGAACCGGACACGACCGGACAAATGGCCCGGCAGGCGGTGGCTTATCTTGCCCGGCTCCGCAAGCTGGGTCTGCGCGACTGGCTGATCGACCCTGCTGAGGAAAATCCCCAAAAACTACTCACCAACCTGGCGGTGCTGCTCCTGTCTGCTCCCCTGTTTCTGTTTGGTTTTTTATTTAATGCCCCTCTTTTCCTGCTCATCGACCGGATTATCCGAAAAAAGGTAAAAGATCCGGCCTTCTGGTCCTCTTTTTCTTTCGTGGCCGGGATCGTACTTTTCCCGCTGGTTTATCTGCTCGGCATGCTGGCAGTTTCGCCGCTACTGGCGGGCTGGTTGCCCAAACTGCTTTTTCTGGTGAGCCTCCCCTTGGCCGGAAAACTGGCCTTTGCCTGGTATCTCGGCTTTCTGAAAACAGCAGGTCGTTTGCGCTGGAGGAAAATCAAACGTTGCAACACTGCGCTTTTCAACGAATTAACGCAAAAAAAACAGGTCATCACCAATTGGTTGGACGAGAATATCCGGTAAATTTACTTCTACCGAAAAGCAACCCGGCAAAACGTTGGAACCATGCCTGAAAAACTGAAAGATATTCTTTTCCCGCGCCACAAGGTGGAATATTTTGCCCAGATCCTGCAAGAGGCGTATCCGCCCTTCGAATCAAAAAATTTTGTTGACTGCGTATGCGACAAAAGATGGCCGGAACGGGAGCTGAAAGAAAAGATGCGTCATACCACCCTTTGCCTTCACCGGTTTTTACCGGAAGATTTCCGGCAATCCGTTGAAATCCTGAAGGCACTTGTCCCGAAAGTAAAAGGTTTTGAAGCAATCGTCCTGCCCGATTATGTTGAAGTTTACGGACTGGAGCACTGGGATATTTCGCTGCCGGCGTTGGGTATACTAACCAAATGCGGCTCCTCGGAGTTTGCCATCCGGCCGTTTCTCAACAAAAACACCGCCGGTGCGATGCAGTTTATGCAACGTTGGGCGGCAGATCCCGATCCGCGCGTGCGCCGGCTGGCCAGTGAAGGTTGTCGCCCGCGGCTGCCGTGGGGAATGGCTGTTCCGGCCCTGAAAGAAGACCCTTCGCCCATTCTGCCCATCCTCGAAAAACTGAAAAATGACCCGGCGGAAGCGGTCCGTCGCAGTGTGGCCAACAACCTGAATGACATCTCAAAAGACCACCCGGAGCTGGTGCTCGGTCTCTGCGAGCGGTGGGCCGGCGAGTCACAGGAGAGCGACCGTATCATCAAACACGCCTGCCGTTCACTCCTGAAGGAGGGAAACAAACGGGCCATGCTGCTGTTTGGCTTTGCCAATCCCGAGAAGATGCAGATCAGTGAAATAAAAGTCTCGTCCGGCAAGCTGAAAATCGGCGGGGAGATTAACCTGTCGTTCGAACTGTTGCTGCAGACAGAAAAACCCCAGATGGTGCGGCTCGAATATGTGGTGCATTACGTAAAGGCCAACGGCAAAACCTCGCCAAAAGTTTTTCAGATCAGGGAGGCAGAGCTGGCGCCGGGCACCCACCGCATCCGGAAAAAACACGCTTTTGCCGACGTCTCTGTCCGGAAACACTATCCCGGCGTCCACAGCATCGAAGTGGTGGTTAACGGCGAGGTTAAAGCTGCGGTTTCCGTTCAGCTGGAAGAATAAAATTATAACATTGATTATATTTCCACCATTACCTTTAAGGCCACTGGAGTATAAATATCGATCTCTTCCGATTCTGTATGTAATGAAACAACCAATGAATAACGGGCTTGTTTCTCCCAACATTTTTCACTCGTTCGGGTTTTCCACCAACCACCAATTGGGTAAACAGCTATGTGATTACAGTCTGCAATTTCAATTCCAGATAAAGTAATCGAGTCGGATTGAACTGTTCCTTTGTTACGATAGGTAGTTCCTATCTTCCATTCTTCACGAAAACCTTTCGTTTCAGATCTATCATTTTCGTCTTCCCAAGATTGTTTATTGATTCGCTTTTTGAATTCCTCAATATTATCTTTTTCTTGAGAGGAATTTATATCAAACCTCAAAGCGTGTGATGCATAGGTATATCTGTTTTGTGTTTGAAGTTCACCGGGAGAAGGTTCAATAAAATAGGAAAGAGTAATTTTAAGTGTAACCGATTGGTCTCCAATTTGCCTTAGGATTTCCTCTGGCCAGGGAAGTTCGTAAAAGTGCATGATATTGGTTTTTACCAGACCTTTTTCCTTTTTAAACGGTTGGATATACTCTTGAGCAATTAGCGTTAAATGATTTGTTGCACATTCCGAAGCCTTCTTCAAATCAGGAACTCCATAGCCTGCTATCCGCAACAAGTTGCCAATATCTCCTTTCTTTTTTAGATCTATTCCAAATTGAGCAATAAGTTGAGGTGTCCATTCAGCAGAGTGAACCATTAACGCGCGAATGGTTTCAGGCCAAGCGTTGGGCACAATGCTTTGAATTTGAGCTGCCATCCATGCTGCTTGGGCTGTAGCGGCACTAGTGGCATCAAACAACTCAAACTGTTTACCAAATGGTCTGTGTGAAGTGGTCAAGACACATAAATCGTCGCAACCATCAACTGTTCCGTCTGGCGTCTTAAGTAGGTTGCCACCTTCCAATACAATATCGGGTTTATTAGGCCAGCGTTTTGTATCCCAAGTCAGAGAAGTTGTACTGTGCGGAGAAAGCTCTCCATGCTGGGCAAGTGGATTGTAGTCCCGATAATCAGGGTCAGTGATTCTTACTTTCTCGGTATAAGCTCCAATGGTTAAAGCATTCCATGCTTGTGCCGGATTTTGGACTGGTAGTTCTTTATTTATCTCAGGATATTTTTTTAAATCTTGAAGGTCAACTAGATTTTTCGCATTCCCAGCACTTATGAGGATTAATCGTTGAAATCCATCTTCTTCACCAAATGCCAGTTTGTCAATTTCTGATGACCATGATGTTGGTCTTCCTTCTCTCTCAATATCGTGAAGAGTAGTTACAGCCAAGCAATAAAGTTGCTTACGCACCTGTCCTTTTATTTCACAATTACTTATCGTCTGAGCAGTAATGTATCCATAGAGTTTTGGATCATTCTCAGGAAAATTTGGTGGTGGAAGAATTTTGCCCGAAAACAAACGATGATTGATGGTAACAGAATCACGTGATTCTAATGCCTCTTGTAAATCGCCAAATGCTGCAATTCCTGCCATCTGTGTTCCATGTCCCTCTTGATCATTTGGATTCCATTCTGGATGATAGGTTTCCTTTTCATGATCGGAGCAAAATAGTTCCAGCAACCGATGGCCGTTGTTAATTCCGCTATCCAATATGCACACACTTACCCCCTTGTCATCAGCTATAACCCGATCCAAAAGATCATCAACGGCTTCTGTTTGTTCAAAATTCGACATCGACGACCAGAAAGAAACGGGCTCTTTGGCCAAACGTAGTTCAGCCAAATTGTCGCTTTGCGCATAAAGCTCTTGAAGTTGTTCCCGATTTGCGCGTATTGCAATAACAGATCGTTCAGGAAAATCAAGGCGTTCTTTATTGGTTTCAATACCAATAGCTGTGCATATCTTCTGTGTTTTTGTGATAACTTCATCAGCATCTATGTTCTCAGTACGAAGCCATAATTCACACCAAACCGGAATTTCTTGTGGAAGACTATCTTTCGGGTCTTGCCATAAGTCTTCTAAAAGGGCAAGTTTTATATCTTCAATACTTTCAATTTGCTTCTTGTTCTGGGGTTTGTTCTCTTTGTCTTTAGTGGAATCAGCATAATCCTGAATCTTTTTTAAGAACTTATTCTCTTGCCTATAAGGGATATAAACTATTGCTCGTTTCTCTTGATTGTCACCTGTTACAACCGAAATCAGTCTTGCTCCAAGTGTCTTCTTACTTCTTCTATCTTCAAGGCTATTTGTTATGAGTTCATAACCTGCTTTGCCCAAAATTTCAAGATAACAACCATCGCGACTGGGCAAAGAAAGAGCCTTCCTTTGTTGCTGTTGTTCTCCCCAGGTACTCCTAGCGGTATTAAACTTTGAAGCCAAGCTAGCAGCATGGGCCGATCTATCACGGTAAGGAAGCCTAAGTTCTCCACCACCACTTTTTGTTGTAGTAAATGATTCGGATTGTGCTGCGTCGTTAAGAAATAGGATCGGTTTGTCCATTTAGATTCGTTTTTGAGTGGATGTGATGTCGATCCTGAATCATGGACAGAAGTGTTTTTTTATCCACCACCTCTTTATCGGCAAGGATGGCATCTTTAATGGCATCGATGCAGCCCAAGCTAATTTCGGCGTGACTTAAACCTTCGATTTCTTTGGCAATGGTTTCGGGTTTGATGGTTCCAATAAATGAGCCTAAAAGATTCTTCAGTAGAAGTGTGGCTTCTGTTTTATCAGGATTTTTAAAGTAGATCACATCGTCAAAACGTCGGAACAAAGCCGGGTCGAGAACCGAAAGGTTGTTGGTGGCGGCAATAATCAAGCTTTCCGAAAAGTCGTTTTCAATAAACTGAAGGAAAGCATTAAGCACACGGCGCATTTCGCCCACCTCGTTTTCATTTCCTCGTTCGGCTCCAATAGCATCAAACTCATCGAAAAGATAAATACCGTTGCGCTCCCTTATGGCATCAAAAATCAACCGGAGTTTGGCTCCCGTTTCACCCATGTATTTGGTGACCATTTTATCCATCGAAACGGTGAAGAGTGGCAGGTGCATTTCGTTGGCCAAAACCGAAGCTGTCATGGTTTTGCCTGTACCCGGAGGGCCGGCCAGCAAGATCTTTCTGCGATGTGAAAGACCAAACTTTTGCAACTTGTGGCGTTGCTTGTATTCGGTAAGAATCCGCTCCAACCGTTTTTTAATTTCATCAGAAATTACCAACTCGTTCATTCTCCTTTCAGAAGAAGATTCGATGAGTAGTCCTTGTAAATCCTTCTGAAGTGGGTTGAGAATTCGGATCTTCGATTTCGATCGGTCAATGGTTTGTTTGATCTCTTCTGCTACGTTCAACCGTCCGGCACGGGCTTCGTGAGCGGCTATTTGTAGAGCAATCGTCGCAAAACGTTCATCGCTACCTAAAAAATGCGATTGGATTAACGATTTTATCTGTTCTGCTGTTGCCATAGATAAACAAATTTAATAAAAATTAAACATCCAAATACTTCAACCCTCACCTCAAAAAATCTTATTCTTTAGCTTCTCCGTCTCTTCCTGGCGGGAGAAGCGGATTTCGCGGCTGATGGTTTTTTGAATTTTTCGGTTTTCCTTTTTCTCTGGTGAAAAGCGCCCTGGTAGGTAGGGTCGTCGATGCGGCGCTGGCGGTCGATTTCACGCAGCTGCTGCTGCCGTTCCTCAAACTCGGTTTCCACAATTTTTACCTCTGCCGGAATTTCGGCCACCGGTACCTTCATCCGGATAAGCTGCTCGATCCGCTTCAGGTGCCACTCTTCGTCGGGGGCAGCCAGGGTGATGGCCGTCCCGCGGTTTCCGGCGCGTGCAGTGCGGCCAATGCGGTGCACATAATCTTCGTACTGCGGCGGAATATCAAAATTGATCACATGGCTCACCAGGCTGGCATCGAGGCCGCGGGCCGACAAATCGGTGGTGATCAAAATCCGGACTTCCCCCTCCTTGAAGGCGCGGATGGCATTCAGACGGGTACTCTGTCCTTTGTTGGAGTGCATAATCCGCTTCTCACCTTCGGCTTTCCGTTTGATCACTTTATAAACATCTTCGGCGTGTTCTTTGGTTTTTACGAACAGGATCACCCGGTTGTAGGCCGCTTCGTCCTGCAGCAGGTGCTCAATCAGGTTGAGTTTGGTCCGGTAATTCGGGACGTGGTAAACCACCTGCTCCACCAGTTCGACCGGTGTAGCCGATGGCGCCACCTCAATCTTTTCGTAATGATCGAGGAACTCCTCCGCCATTGTCTCCACCTTCTCCGAAAAAGTGGCGCTGAACAGCAGGTTTTGCCTGCGGGGCGGAAGAATCTCGAAAAGCTGGCGCAACTGCGGCATAAATCCCATGTCCAGCATCCGGTCGGCCTCGTCGATCACCAGAAATTTCACTTTTTTAAACGATACGGCGCCAGCCTGGTACAAATCCCACAACCGCCCGGGCGTGGCGACCAGAATATCATTGCCGGGTTCCAGCAGGGCAGCATGTTTGGTCCAGCCCACCCCGCCAAACACCGAGGCAAAACGAATTTCGGAAAAGGCCGTCAGCTCTTCAATATCTTCCCCCACCTGCAGGGAGAGTTCGCGGGTAGGAACCAAAATGACGACACGGGGGTCATTCCCTTCGGGTCTAACCAGTTTGGTAAGCAGCGGCAACAGGTAAGCTGCCGTTTTTCCGGTACCGGTTTGGGCAACCCCAACCACGTTTACACCGGAGTTGATGATCGGAATAACCTGTTCCTGAATCGGCGTTGGCTCGGTAAAGCCAATCTCTTCGACGGCTTTTAATATGGCTTTGGAAATTTTGAGATCGAAAAATGTTTTCATGCCGCAAAAGTACGAAAACTTTGAAAAGAAGAGACTTCCGGCAGTTTCAGCTCATCGCAGCCGGTACATTTTTCCGGGGAGCGCATCGACCACCCCGCGAAACTCCAGCTCCAGCAACAGCGCCGACACTTTTCCCATCGGCAAACCGGTCTCCTGGCAAATCAGGTCGATAAACATTTTCCCGTTGTTGCGGAGCACTTTACCGATCTGCTGTTCTTCGGTCGAGAGTTCAACAAAAAGCTGCTGCTGAACAGGCTGCCCGGGCGTTGTCATTTCCCAGCGCATAAAATATTCCAGATCGGCGGCGCTTTCAATGAGTGCGGCCAGGTTATTTTTGATCAGCCGGTTACATCCTTTGGAATACAGATCGCCTACCCTGCCGGGAAAGACAAACACATCGCGGTCGTAAGAAGCGGCGATATCGGCCGTCACCAGCGCACCGCCCTTCTCTCCCGATTCGGCCACCACCACGGCGTCGGCCAGTCCGGCAATGATGCGGTTGCGCCGCAGAAAATTGGAGGGGTCAATTTTGGTTTGGCTCGGGAAGTCGGTGACCAATCCCCCTGTTCCGAGCATACTTTGGGCAACTTTGGCATGGGCAGCCGGGTAAAGCCGGTCGAGGCCGTGGCCCAGCACAGCTGCGGTCGGCACCTGATATTTCAGCGCCGACTTGTGTGCCTGGATATCAATTCCGTAGGCCAGCCCGCTAATCACCAGCAGATCATGTCCGCGGGCCGACAGGTCGCGGATCAGTTCATCGCACAACTGCCGGCCATACTCGGTAGCGTTGCGGGTGCCTACCACGCTGATCACTTTTTCGGCGTCCAGCCGGACATTCCCGGAGGAGAAGAACAAAACCGGCGCATCGGGGCAACTCCGCAGCCGGCGCGGATAATTTTCATCCAGGTAGAAATAGACCGTTACCTGGTGTTTCTCGATAAACTGCAGCTCTTTTTCGGCACGCAGCAGCACCTCCTTCTCCCTAATCCGCCGGGCATTCACCTCTCCGATGCCGGGAATTTTGACCAGTTTGGCAACCGGTTCATTAAAAATCCCCTCCACACTCCCCACATAGGCCACCAGGTTGCGGGCCAGCACGCCGCCCACACCGGGAATCATCGACAAAGCCAGTTTGAAATGGAGGGTTGTGTCCATATTCGGGGAATTTTCGTTTGGATTATCTTATCGGCCCAACAGGCCGTCAAGGATTTTTTTGATCTGTTCGCGTTCGGCTTTGCTGACGGCGGCCAGACTCACCGAAGGATATTCGGCAATTCCCTGTCTGGTTTTCACCAGCAGGGTTAAATCGGTAACCAACCCAAACATCGCCTTTTCCATGAGGTAATCTTTCAGCAACGGGGCAGGGAATTCAATGGAGCTGTACTCTTTCCGGCCAAATTTTACAATCGGATAGTAGCGCAGGATCAGCTTTCCGTTTTCTACCCCGAATTGTACAAACTGGAAATCCGCCAGGTTAAAGACAAAAAACCAAACCACAATAACAGCGGCCAAAATCAGCGCTTTGGTGTTGCTGTCCAGGTAGACAAATACCAGCGCGCTAACCGCCAGCAGCGTACTGATCATGTAAAAAATCCGTTTAATGATGACTGCCCGTTTTTTATTATCTGTAACCATAACCGTCGTTATCAATTTTTCAAGAAATACCTGTTGGGGTTTTGCCCTCTGCCCAACGAACAAAAAGTTTGTAACTTTAGCGCAATTTACGATTCAACTATGGGAAATTCAAACAGCCGGTCAGAAATAATTTATAGTCACCAACCTTCGGTTACCCTGCAAGAAATCTTTGAACGATATCAGGGATATAAAATTTTTGTAGCCACCGAGGCTACCGTTGACCGGTTGTGGCTCACAGCGGGGAATATCCTTCCGGCAGGCACCACGGTCAGCAAAGTGGTCATTCCGTCGGGGGAAGAGCACAAACAGCTGACCTCGGTAGCCCAAATCTGGGAGTTTCTGAGCCGCGGCGGTGCCGACCGCAAATCGCTGCTGGTTAACATTGGCGGCGGAATGCTGACCGACCTGGCCGGATTTGCCGCCTCCACCTTCAAACGCGGGATCCGGTTTGTGAACGTTCCCACCACCCTGCTCTCGCAGGTTGATGCTTCGGTAGGCGGAAAAACGGGGATCAACTTCAACGGCCTGAAAAACGAAATCGGCACCTTTTGTGAACCCGAAGCGGTGGTCATTCACACCGGTTTTCTGAAGACCATCGACCGGCCCAACCTGTTGTCGGGATTTGCCGAGATGGTCAAACACGGCCTCATCCACCGGCCGAAACACCTGGAAGAGCTGAAACACTTCCCTCTCGAAAATCCCGATCTGCTGCGTCTTCAGGAGATCATCCGCCATTCGGTGGAGATCAAACAGCACTTTGTACTGAACGACCCGACGGAAAAAAACATCCGCAAGGCGCTGAACTTCGGACATACGGTGGGGCACGCCCTCGAAAGCCTGGCCATGAAACAGGGCCGTCCGGTTTTACATGGTTATGCCGTAGCCTGGGGAATGATTGCCGAACTGTTCCTCTCGGTGCAGGTTTGCGGTTTCCCCAGCGAAACCGCCGGTGAACTGTCGGCCTGGCTGACCTCGGTTTACGGCAGAATGAAATATGACGAAACCGACTACCCCCAGCTCTTTGAACTGATGGGACACGACAAAAAGAACGAAGCCGGCCGTATCAACTTCACCCTGCTTCCGGCTGTGGGACAGTTTGAAATCAACCGGGCGTGCAGTGAAACCCAGTTGCGGAACGCCCTCGACTTCCTGCGACAGAGGTAATTCCCGCAACCAGCCGGAATGCCACTGCCAAGAAACAGACCATTAACAACTTGCAATCATAAAAGCGTGAAATACCAAGTACAAACCTCTGTCCGGAAGATTTCCGGCGTCGTCAACCTGCCGGCCTCCAAAAGTATCAGCAACCGGGCTTTAATTCTCAATGCCCTCAGCTACAGTGCTGCGCCGGTACAGAACCTGTCAGACAGCGACGACACACGGGTGCTGGAAGCTGCCCTCCGCTCCAACGACACCTGCTTTGATATTGGCCATGCCGGGACAGCGATGCGTTTCCTGACCGCTTTTCTGGCTAAAATTGCCGGAAAATGGGAAATCACCGGCTCGGAAAGAATGAAACAGCGCCCGATCAAAATTTTGGTTGACGCGCTCAACCAGCTGGGCGCCCGGATCGAATATCTGGAAAATGACGGTTTTCCCCCGCTGCGCATCTTCGGCTCTCACCTGAAAGGCGGAATCCTGGAACTCGACGGAAGTATTTCGAGCCAGTACATTTCTGCGTTGCTGATGATTGCGCCAACCATGGAAGGGGGACTTACCCTGCGGCTGAAAAACAGAATCACTTCACGTTCCTACATCGAACTGACCCTGAAACTGATGGAAAAATTCGGGGTCAGTCCGATCTGGAAAGGAAACGAAATCCACGTACCCGAACAGGTTTACCGGCCTGTTGAGTTTACGGTAGAATCCGACTGGTCGGCCGCCTCCTACTGGTACCAGCTCCTGGCCTTCTGCGAAAGCGGGGAAATCGTACTGAACGGCCTGGAGATGCCCAGTTTACAGGGAGATGCCGCCATTGCGGGCTGGTTCGAAGGTTTCGGCATTCAAACCATCTGTCTTGACACGGGAGTCAAGCTGGTGAAAAACCAATCGATCAAACCCTCCCGGCTGTTTCTGAAATTCCATGAAACCCCCGATGTGGCACAAACCATGGCTGTTCTTTGTGTGGGTCGCGGAGTCCCGTTTCACTTTTCGGGACTGGAAACCCTGAAAATCAAAGAGACTAACCGCATTGCCGCCCTGTGCAACGAGCTGGGTAAATTGGGGGCTTCCCTCACCGAACCCCGCGAAGGAGAGCTGAAATGGGATGGAAAAATCAATCCGGAACAGGTCGAACAACTTCCGGTTATCGAAACCTACCACGATCACCGGATGGCGATGGCTTTTGCCCCGCTGGCCCTGACTGGCCGGCCGCTTCTGGTTAACGACCCGGGGGTTGTTTCCAAATCGTATCCCAACTTTTGGAACGACCTGAAAACGGTCGGGGTTGAAATCAGCGAAATCCCCTGATCACTGGTGCAGGCGCACGATTTCGCCGCTGGTTTCACCGGTCCGGTAAATTTGCGACAGCTGCTGTCCCTCTTTTCCTGCAAAAACAAAAGTGTATGCGCTGTTTTTCTTCAGCGTAAAAGCCAGCAACTTGTTGAGATCGTCGCGCGGGCCGGCCGTGTAGCCGTAATCCAGCTCTTTTGAACCGTCGGTAACCGCCACCCGCCCCGACACACGGGCATTCCCGTCGGAAGTATCTTCGGCCGAGTAGAGGGATACATACAGGATCAGTTCATCATCGGCCAGTTTTTGTCCGGAAAGCTGTTGGCGGTACAGCGAAATGTAACGGTCGGTCACATTTTCGGCCGGGACATACCGGATGGTACTGTCCCACACACACGGAAAAATGGTTCCGCCCGGTTTAAACGAAGAGGCGTAAATCCAGTGAATCGGTTTTTCAGGGTCGGCTTTGCCGGCATCGGCCAAAAACCAGCTTTTATTCAGCGCATCGGGGTAATATTCCGTAAAATACCACTGTCCGTCGATCCACACCTCGCACCAGTTATGGTTTCCCCGCAGGTTGGTCCAGAGCGGTGTGCCGGCAATTCGCGACGGGATCCCCACGGCCCGGAAAGCATCCGTCAGCAGGATGGAAAGGCCGGTGCAGGAAGCCATCCCCTGTTCCATCGATTCATACGGGCTTTGATCGGCTTTTTGGCGGCGGGTGTTGTACTCCACCTTCACCACTTCGCGAATATTCCGGTTGACCGAATCAACTGCTTCGCGGAGGGTTTTGCAGTTTTTCACCACCGGGGAAAACCTTTCGTAAAAATCGGCCCGCCAGTTATCCCGTCGTTCATTGAGGCTGGCGTAGGGCAGCACCTCATTCAAAAAAACGGAATCGGGCAAAGCGGCCGCCCACGAAAACTCGCGCCGGGCCTGCAGCGCCACTTTTACATTTTCCAGAATAAATGCCGAAGGCAACTCCCGGAGGTCGCGATCGGGCATGTAGGAGATCAGAAAAGCTACCGCCTCCTTCTCTCCGGGACGGGCATTTTTCAGCGCTTCACGCAGCTGACCGGCATTTTCGCCCGCCCTCGCGAAAGCAGAATCCAGCAACGGCCGGTACTGCGCCGGCACGCGACTCATCTCCGGACGACAGGAAAGCAGAATGTTCAGCAGCACCACCACTACAACCAGCCAGCCAGCGGTGCCGTTCTTTTTCAAGTTGGATAAAAACATGGTTCGTGATTTTTTTTCGCCTTCGCTTATTAAATGTTTCCGCTATCTTTATAACGGATTCAGAAACACCAAACTAAATATTATCCGGTTATGAAAAAAATATCTGTCCCCGTTTTTTTAACTTTTTATGCTCTCCTTTTTATGCAATGCAGACAGGCATCCATTCCCACGCCGGAAGAGATTGCGGTTACCTGGCAGGTGGTCAGCAATACGTATGCCGACCAGCCGCAGGTAAAAGCAGTTTTCACCTTTGAAAATCGCAGCAACTTCACCCTGACGGCAAACAACTGGGCGCTCTACTACAACCAGATGCCCCGCGGTGTGATTGCCACCCACGGCGATGCCCGGATAGAGCACCTCAGCGGCGACTGGTTCAAAATGACGCCGACGGAAAACTTCAGGCTCAAACCCGGCCACAAAGGTGAGATCACCTATGAATGTGACGCCTGGTGGATCAAGGAAACCGATGCCCCGCTGGGAGCTTATTTTGTTTTCTACGGAAACGAGCGGCAGGACTCCACCATCGTTCCGGTAAAAAACTACACCATCCTGCCATTCACCACTCCCGAGCAGGTAAACCGGTACAAAAACGACCAGGAACCGATTCCGACAGCCGGTTGGCGATACGAGCAAAACCGGAATCTCACCGAAATTCCCGACAGCGAACTGCCGGCGGTGATCCCCTCTCCTTTTTCCGTAAAAACCAGCAGTGAAAAGATTGTTTTTGACAATGTTCCGGAATTGCTGTACGAGTCGGGACTCGAAAATGAAGCCCGCTACCTGTCGGGATTTATCAGTCAGGCGCTGAAAGTTCAGATTCCACCGGTAAACGCCACTGCTCCAAAAGCCAACAGCATCTTTCTGGCCTTAAAACCACTATACATCAACGGGAAATCGACCGAGGCGAACCGGTTAGAGATCAAACCCTACAAATCAATCGAGATAACCGGCAGCGATCCGGCCG
>JARKOX010000029.1 GCA_029975525.1 Prolixibacteraceae bacterium
GAACGAGTTGAAAATTCAGTACTGGGCCACTACCGATAAACCCACTCCGGTCAATCTGACCCACCACTCCTTCTTTAATTTGAAGGGAGCCGGAAATGGCGATGTGAACGGGCATCTGATGCAGATTAATGCCGACCACTACACGCCGGTGGATTCCGGGCTGATTCCGACTGGCGAAGTCGCCCCGGTCGAAGGAACGCCGTTTGATTTCCGTACGGCAACCGCAATAGGGGAGCGGATCGATCAGGATAACGAACAGCTGAAGTTTGGACTGGGGTACGACCACAACTGGGTGCTGAACCAGGCTGCCGACGGCCTGACAGCTGCTGCCAAAGTGGTGGAACCGGTTTCCGGACGGACCATGGAGGTGTTTACCAACGAACCGGCCATGCAGTTCTACGGAGGAAACTTCCTGAAAGGAAAAGATACCGGCAAGGGAGGTAAAGTGTATGATTACCGCGGCGCTTTCTGCCTCGAAACCCAGCATTATCCCGATAGTCCCAATCAGCCGGAATTTCCGTCTACGATTCTGAATCCGGGTCAGGAGTACTACTCGGTTTGCATTTACAAATTTGGCGTTGAATAAAACGTCGTTGGCCAATTGATACGAAAACCGCTCCGGGAAAATCCTGAAGCGGTTTTTTGTTTGAGTAAGCGAACGTATCGGTTTAACTTGTCACAGCCTGATTTTCTCAGCGCGTGCGCTTTTAAAGAGAGATCAGGTTTTTTGTGAATTCAGAGGAAATTTAAGCATATCCGGAGAAAATTCTTAACCAGATAGTAAAATTGTTGATGTGTGTGTACTTTTTTTAATCTGGTGAAACAACCCGAAATCATGGTGGCAGATGTTTTTATTTAGAATTTAAATTTACGTCGTTAACGTGCGGCCGACAACGCTTTGTCAGGTTTTAGCCGTTAATGCCGTTCAAACCTGCGGCTATTGTAACGAACTTTTAAATTCTAAAAAAAACCTGATGCTCTTCCTCAAAATAACAATTCCTCTTCGCGGTTTTTTTTCGGCAGCCGGGATCGTGTTTCTTTTGCTGGGGGCTGTTTCTTGCGGCCGCACCTACCGGGAGGACGAGGCCGACCGTTCGATGAAAGTACTGAACAGTGACTGGGTGAATTTTTTCTCGCAGGCTTCGGAAAAACCGGAGATGAAAGCGATCGCCTTTTTGTGGGATCAGCCGTCGGCGCCGCTGCCGTTTCCCAAAGAGAAATTTACCGTCGGGAAAGTGTACCAACCCTACGATTTTGAAGCAGCGAAAGGAATTTATGTCTGGGATGAACAAACTTTTGTCAGGCAGGCAGATACCAGCGTGGTGATTTTTCGGTTCGAGCCCGATACGGGCGGGGTTTACCGGTCAGCGTTTATCCTGAGTGATTTCAGTGTGGCGCCTGTTGGTTCGCGCCCCGATTTTCCGGTCGAAATGGCGGCCATGCTGCAGGTGAACGGCGCCGGACCACTCACCATTAACCACCAGGCCACGGTGGAGGAGCACCTGCCGCTGCACATCACAACAGAGCTCCGGGGGCCGGATTACGACCTGAAGCTGAAGCTTAACCGCACCCGGGAACAGGACGCCGGCACCCTTCGTTTTACTCTCCGGATGGATGCCGGCAGCCAGGAGATCTTCTCCTTCGACTTGGACGCAGCCATCGGTTACAGCCGGCAGGGCTATTTTTTCAACCAGATTTATTTTGACAGCCGCATGTTCAGGCACTCTGTTACCGGAAAGATCGACTATGCCCAAATTGACCCGACCGGCGCCGATTATGCCGGGTCGTTTAACCGTCATTCGCAGATCTCCCTGTTTGAGGGGCGGCACAAGGTTGGCGATATTGTCCTGGCTAAAACGGCCGACGGCGAACTGCTCGACTATTTTATCCGTTTCTCGTCGGGCGAAGAAAAACTGCTGAGCGATTACCTCCCGTTCCTGAAAAAAATCCTGAATCTGAAATATTAAAAATCGAACGCTATGAAAAAGTACCTCATTTCAGCCTGTGTGATTTTGTTGGGGGGAGTTATGTTCTCCTGCAACCTGCTCGACTCCGACAAAGAAGAGACCGACCCGGACCAAACCTTGGGAAAACCGGGCAACTACTGGAAAGGCACCGCTACCGGCTATCCGGAAGCCACCGCCACAGTGAGCCAGAACAATGATGGCAATGTGGTGGCCTCGCTCTCTTATGGTGGGAATACCTACCAGGTAGAAGGAAAAGTTACCTCGGAAGGAATCTACGACTATGTGTACAGTAACGGCGACCGCAAAAAACCTTTTCCGCTGGTGAAGTTCGATGCCAAAGTGGGCGACAAATGGGAGTTTAACATCGGAAACCAAAAGGTGGTCCGCGAAGTGGTGCGGAAAAGTACCGAAGACGACACGCCTTACATTTTCTGGATGATTAAAACCATCGACGTGGAAGAGACGATTCCGGCCGGCCTCCAGGTGAAGGGTGGCCCCAGCCAGGCTTCCAAGATTTTATGGAAATTTAACCACAAATTCGGGTTTATTTCTGCAACGGTGACCCGCCCCAACGGGCAGCAGGTTACCGTAAGACAAACCGACACCAACGCGGCGGATTAATACCAGGGCAACTCTTGAGAAAAGGGAGTAAAGCAGCAATCAATCAGAAAGATTCAGCAGGGAAGGTTAAAATCTGACCCTGCTGTTTTTATTTGCGGCGGTGTTGTTGAAAAATGGGCTTGCGATCAGGTCGTTGGGGTAGATGATCACTCCGCCGTTCGTGTCGAGGTCGGCTCCCAGTACCGCATAAAAAGCCTGCCAAACCAGCAGCGAGCAGTACCAGCTGTTTTTGTCGGTCCATCCGGCCGTGAATTTTTTTTGTGACCGCCAGCACGAAACATCGGGATCCTGCGCCTGGATAAAGCGGAGGATCGAATCGCGCTGGGCAGGGGTAAGGTTGGGGCGCAGGCGGTAACGAAATCCGGCATTCTGTCGTCCGAAAGTAACATTGGCCACGCGGAAATCATCTCCTTCCTGGTAGCCCCTGGCCTCTCTGATTTCAAATTCCGGAGAAACCGCACGTGCCTGCGACTCAAAAACAACCGCTTTTTGCAGGGCTTCTTCGGCCGTTGGGCCGCAACTGCCCCGGATAACTACCGCCACATGGCCAAAACCGCGGCCGCCGGCAACCCAGGCGCTGCCCGGTAACCAGTTGTGGTTGGGTTTTACCAGGATGTCGCAGGGTTGAAATTCCGGGACTGTTAACGAATCGGCGTCGGTAATTTCGAAGGCGGTGGGTAAAAACGTCTCCTTTTTTTCGGCCGGTTCTACCCGGCAGCGGGCCATTCCGCCTGCCAGCAGCAACCCCGCCATCACCAACCGGAATCTCATCATCATGTTTGAGTTTTATCGCAAATGTAAATTATTTCGCTGATTGCCAACCACACGGTTGGTTGATTCAGGACAGGTTCTTGTATTTTTCCTATATTTGTGCATTTTTTAAAAAGTAAGCTAAATCAGCATCAATAATGTCAGTTAGATTTCAGGAATACAAACAGTTGGATCTTTCGCAAATCAACAAGGAGATCCGGCGCCGGTGGGAAGATGACGATACTTTTCATAAAAGCATATATACCCGCGAAGGGCATGAAACCTTTGTGTTTTACGAAGGACCACCCTCGGCCAACGGGATGCCGGGCATTCACCACGTGATGGCCCGAACCATCAAAGACCTTTTCTGCCGTTATAAAACCATGAAGGGTTTTCGCGTTTACCGCAAAGCGGGATGGGATACGCACGGCCTGCCTGTGGAGCTGGGCGTTGAAAAAGCGTTGAATATCACCAAAGAAGATATCGGGAAAAAAATTTCGGTTGAAGATTACAACAAAGCCTGCCGGACCGAAGTGATGAAATATACCCGCGAGTGGGAGGAGTTGACCCGCCAGATGGGCTACTGGGTGAATATGGACGATCCGTATGTGACCTACGACAGCCGTTACATCGAGTCGGTGTGGTGGCTGCTCCGCCAGATCTACGACAAAGGGTTAATTTACAAAGGTTATACGATTCAGCCCTATTCTCCGGCTGCCGGCACGGGGCTCAGTTCGCACGAACTCAACCAGCCGGGCTGCTACCGCGATGTAAAAGATACGACTGCCATTGCGCAGTTTAAAGCCATTCGCAACCAGGCTTCTGAATTTTTGTACCAGGGACTGGATACCGACCTTTACTTCCTGGCCTGGACCACCACGCCGTGGACCCTGCCGTCGAATACCGCCCTTTGCGTGGGGCCTGACATTGCCTACGTAAAAGTCCGTACCTTCAATCCCTATTCCGGTATTCCGGTTACGCTTATCCTGGCCAAAGACCTGCTCAATACCCACTTCGATCCGAAAAATGCCGAACTGGAGCTGGCAGATTATGTGCCCGGCGCAAAGAAAATTCCCTTTCAAATATTGGGTGAATACACCGGCGCCCAGCTGGCGGGCATTCAGTACGAACAGCTGATCGGATGGGTACGTCCGGCCGGAGAGGCTTTTCGCGTGATTACCGGCGATTTTGTAACCACCGAAGATGGGACCGGTATTGTGCACATCGCTCCTACTTTTGGCGCCGACGACGACCGGGTGGCCCGGCAGCATGGAATCGCCCCGCTGGTGGTCATCGACAATGAAGGTAAAACACAGCCGCTTGTCGATCGCAAAGGCCGCTTCTTCCTGATCGAAAATATGGATCCCGATTTCTGCAAAACTTATGTGGATGAGGTTTCTTACGGTCCGTATGCCGGGCGTTATGTCAAAAATGCCTACGACGAGAATCTCACCGAGGACGACGCCACGGTTGACGTTGACATTGCCGTGATGCTGAAGCAGGAAAACAGGGTCTTTAAAATTGAAAAGCAGGTTCACAGCTATCCGCATTGCTGGCGGACCGATAAACCGGTGCTCTACTATCCGCTCGATTCGTGGTTTATCCGCACTACTGCTGTAAAAGAGCAGATGATTGAGCTCAATAACACCATCAACTGGAAACCCAAATCGACCGGGACCGGCCGTTTTGGCAACTGGCTCGAAAACCTGGTGGACTGGAACCTGAGCCGCTCGCGCTTCTGGGGAACGCCGCTTCCCATCTGGCGGACCGAAGACGGAAAAGAGGAGAAATGTATCGGTTCGGCCGAAGAACTTATTATTGAAATGGAAGCCTCCATCAAAGCCGGATTTATGGATAAAAATCCTTTCGAAGGTTTTGAAGTCGGGGTTTTTACCCAAGAGAACTACGAAAAGATAGATTTTCATAAACCGTATGTCGACGATATTATTCTGGTTTCGCCGACCGGCAAAAAAATGTTTCGCGAACCCGACCTGATCGACGTCTGGTTTGACTCGGGCGCCATGCCTTATGCGCAGTGGCACTATCCGTTCAGCCTGCCCCGGAAAACCGAAGGCGAAAAAGGTACCCGCGAAGGGCAGGAGGGGAGTGGGACTTTTCCCTTCCCCGCCGATTTTATTGCCGAAGGGGTAGACCAGACCCGTGGCTGGTTCTTCACCCTGCATGCCATTGCCACCATGATCAGCGGATCAGTGTCGTTCCGCAACATTATCTCCAACGGACTGGTACTCGATAAAAACGGAAACAAAATGTCGAAACGGCTGGGGAATGCCGTCGATCCGTTTGACACCATCGAAGAGTACGGCTCCGACCCGTTGCGCTGGTATATGATCACCAACTCGCAGCCGTGGGACAACCTCAAATTCGACATTCAGGGGGTTGATGAGGTGCGTCGAAAATTCTTCGGAACACTTTACAATACCTACAACTTTTTTGCACTCTATGCCAATATCGACAACTTTGCCTATGGTGAAGCTGAAGTGCCGGTGGCAGAGCGTCCGGAACTGGACCGCTGGATCATCTCGCTGCTTCATTCGCTGGTGAAAGAGGTTGGCGAAAGTTACGAAGCCTACGAGCCCACCCGCGCCGGGCGTGCCATTTCCGAGTTTGTTTCAGAGAATTTGAGCAACTGGTTTGTCCGCCTGAGCCGCAAACGTTACTGGGGAGGCGAATACAACCAGGATAAAATTTCGGCCTACCAGACGCTCTACACCTGTCTGGAAACCGTTGCCAAGCTGATGGCGCCCATTGCTCCGTTCTATGCCGATTTACTTTACTGCGACCTCAACCGGGTAACCGGACGGGAAGCTGACCAGAGTGTTCACCTGGCTAATTTTCCTGATTACAACCCGGCGCTGATTGATAAAGAGCTGGAAGAAAAAATGGATATTGCCCAGAAAGCCTCCTCCATGATTCTGGCCCTGCGGCGCAAAGAGAAGATCAAAGTACGGCAGCCACTGGCCAAAATTATGGTGCCGGTGCTCAACGAACATTTCCGGGAGCAGTTTGATGCTGTAAAAAATATTATTCTGGCCGAGGTGAATGTAAAAGAGGTGGAATATCTGACCGACGCGACCGGAATCATCAGCAAAAAGATAAAACCCAACTTCAAAACGCTGGGTCCCAAATATGGCAAGCTGATGAAAGAGATCAGCCAGGCTGTTGCTGCCTTCAGCCAGCAGGAGATTTCGGAACTGGAACGCAACGGCAGCTTCCCGATTGTTGCCGGCGGCCAAACCATCGGCCTCACACCCGAAGATGTGGAGATCATCACCGAAGATATCCCGGGATGGCTGGTTGCATCCGAGGGAAGCCTTACCATCGCCCTCGATATCAATATCACCAAAGCGTTGAAAATGGAAGGGATTGCGCGCGAGTTTATCAACAAGATCCAGAATATCCGAAAGGAGAGCGATTTTGAGGTGACCGACCGCATCCGGGTAAAAATAGGCAGCCACGAGCTGCTCGACGAAGCGGTGCTTTTACACCGGGAATACATCAGCGCACAAACCCTGGCCGGCAGCCTTGAAGTGGTAGCCAGCCTGGCGAGTGAAGAGCTTAAAACCGTTGAAATCGACCAGGGCGTTGAAACCGCTATCCTGGTTGAAAAGCTTGATCCAGCCCAATAGTGGCGTAATATGTTTTTTGGCCTAAAGAAGGTTGAAAAAAATTCCTATTTTTAGGTCGGGTTAGCGAAAGCCACCCCGGTGTTACAACTAAAAACCTATGGGTTATGGCAGTAAAAAACAGATATTCAGACGAAGAGTTGCAGGAGTTCAAGGAGTTAATCCTGAAAAAGCTGGAAAAAGCGCAGAAGGATTACGAAATGTACAAGAATTCCATTACTCACAGCGATGGTAACGACACCATGGATACGTCGCCTACATTTAAAGTGCTCGAGGAAGGTGCAGCCACCCTTTCGAAAGAAGAAGCAGGTAAGCTGGCCCAGCGTCAGTTGAAATTCATACAACATTTGCAGGCGGCACTGGTTCGGATCGAAAACAAAACCTATGGGATTTGTCGTGAAACCGGCCGCCTCATCTCAAAAGAAAGGCTGAGGGCTGTACCGCACGCCACACTTTGCATCGATGCTAAGAACAGTCAAAAGTAAGTTAACTGGCAAGTAAGTAACAGGGTGTCCCCGGAATCGCCGGAGTAATGGAAGCGAATCAGCAGTTGATCCGCATCGTTCAGCAAAAAGTACTTCGGATTCTAAGGACACCTCTTTTTTGGAAATTCATGAACATGTCACGACGTTCCCTGGCGTTTATTATCATTTTTCTGGTCCTGGCAGCCGACCAGGCACTTAAGTTCTGGATCAAAACCCACATGGCCCTCGGCGATGAATTTCATCTGCTGGGCAACTGGTTTATCATCCATTTTGTAGAGAATAACGGCATGGCCTTCGGTTTCGAATTTGCCGGCAAGTATGGGAAAATGTTTCTGAGCATTTTCCGCATCCTGGCGGTGATTGCCATTGGTTGGTACCTGTTCGGACTGGTTCGGAAAAAAGATATTCCCTATGGATTTGTAGCCAGCGTGGCGCTGATCTTTACCGGCGCCATCGGAAATATCATCGACAGTGCCTTCTACGGAATGCTGTTCGACCATAGTTTCGGGCAAGTGGCTACGTTTTTGCCCGAAGGCGGCGGCTACGGCACTTTTCTCCACGGCAAAGTGGTCGATATGTTCTACTTCCCGATTCTCACCGGAACCTATCCGGAGTGGTTTCCGTTCTGGGGCGGCAACGAGTTTATTTTCTTCCGGCCGGTTTTTAACATAGCCGATTCCTCTATCACCATCGGGATCTTCTCCATCCTGCTCTTCTACCGGAACTATTTCAACAAAACCGAAGAGAAAGCCGTGGAGGTCAAAACTGATGACTCCGTTCAGGAAGCGCCCGGTGAAACATCTTCTGCCGGTACGGACGAAGCCGGTGTCCAAAATTCTTAGCAACAGCGCAGCGGTAGTTGTCCGCTTCTTTGTTGCAGTTCACCATTTCTTGTATATTGATTATTGGCTGTTGATCATTGGAAATTTAAATGGCTCAATGGTTGTATGGTCAAATGGTTGACACTTTCAACCACCCGGGACGGGTGAAATGTTTAGAGCCGGCGAACAAAACCTTCCCCCCGGCCCCCTTCCAACCGGACGGGGGAGCCGATCGCTGCAGCGAACGCAATTGTTTGGATAATGGATATTGGCTGTTGCTCATTGGAAATTTGACTGGCCAAATGGTGAGATGGTTGAATGGTTGCCGCTTTCAACCACCCGGGACGGGTGAAATATTTATAGCCGGCGAACAAAACCTTCCCCCAGCCCCTTCCAACCGGACGGGGGAGCTCAGCGCTGCGGAAATGTAATCTTTGGATCTTGGATATTGGCTGTTGATCATTGGAAATTTGAATGGCTGGATGGTTGTATGGTCAAATGGTTGCCGCTTTCAACCACCCGGGACGGGTGAAATGTTTATAGCCGGCGAACAAAACCTTCCCCCCAACCCCCTTCCAACCGGACGGGGGAGCTGATCGCCGTATCAAACGCAATTTTTTGGTTATTGGATATTGGCTGTTGGGTATTGGAAATTTAAATGGCTCAATGGTTGGATGGTCGAAAAAAGATCAATAAAAATTCCGAAAGAGGCCTGCCAGATGGAGATTTTGAGGAATATCAGAAGGCGCCCGGGCTTTTTGTTCTGCAGCGGGGACTATTTTTATATTTTTGTGGGTCAGATAAACCCGGCGATTATGGAACAACAATTTTCGATTTACAATTCGCTGTCGCGGAAGAAGGAGCTTTTCGAACCACTCGTCCCTGGAAAAGTGGGGCTGTATGTTTGCGGACCTACGGTTTACAGCGATGCCCACCTGGGGCATGCCCGTCCGGCCATTACCTTCGATTTGCTTTACCGCTACCTGCTGCATCAGGGCTACAAGGTGCGCTATGTGCGCAATATCACCGACGTAGGTCATCTGGAAGATGAAGTAGAGGAAACCGGCGAGGACAAGATCACCAAAAAAGCCCGTCTGGAGCAGCTGGAGCCGATGGAGGTGGTGCAGAAATATATGAACACCTTTCACCGCAATATGGCCGATCTCAATACGCTGCCTCCCGGCATTGAGCCGCGTGCCACCGGGCACATCATCGAGCAGCAGCAGATGATATCCGTGTTGTTGCAAAAAGGGTTTGCTTACGAAATCAACGGTTCAGTTTATTTCGACGTGGAAAAATATAACCGCCAGTATCACTACGGGAAACTTTCGGGCCGTAACCTCGACGAAATGCTGAGCAATACCCGCCAGCTGGAGGGACAGGATGAAAAAAGGAGCTCTTTTGATTTTGCCCTCTGGAAAAAGGCCAGCCCGGAGCATATCATGCGCTGGCCGTCGCAGTGGGGCGAAGGTTTTCCCGGCTGGCACCTCGAATGTTCGGCCATGAGCACCAAATATCTTGGCGAGCAGTTCGATATTCATGGCGGAGGCATGGATTTGCAGTTTCCCCACCACGAATGCGAAATCGCCCAGTCGACTGCCGCCCTGGGGAAAGAGTCGGTTCGTTACTGGATGCACAACAACATGATCACCATCAACGGACAGAAGATGGCCCGCTCGCTGGGTAATTTCATCACCCTCGATCAGCTGTTTGCCGGCAACCATCCGCTGCTGGTGCAGGCCTATTCGCCCATGACCATCCGT
>JARKOX010000042.1 GCA_029975525.1 Prolixibacteraceae bacterium
CATCTCCGGGAAAGGATCGGGCGATGCGCCAAGATCAAACCCCAGCAACTCTTCCAGTTCTGCCGGCGCGACACCCAACTCATCGAATGTAAACCGAAAAATCATATTCGTCTGAAATTAAACCTCACCTGTTTTTTTTACAGGCAGAAAACTCCGGCGGTTTTCCGGCAGCAAATATCCGGCAATCAAAAGAGGTGGCCTCATTTTTCTCCGTCAATTTTTACAGAGCATTTTCAATTTTAAAGACCCAGGCATAATTACACGGAGTGGTTGCCGGCGTAACAGCTGGTATGGAAATGGTCAGCCGGCCGGCGCCGCCTTTGGCTTTTACCGCCCCGGGATATCCCAGCAGGGTCACTTGTCCGGCATGGGCAACACCGTTAACCACCACCGGTTTTTCGGGAAATCGGGTGCAAAGGACATAGAGGTCTCTCCCCTTCCGGGTGAAGAAAATATTTTTCTGCTCTTTATTTTTTGCGGCTCCCTCCCATTTGCGTGTTCCGTAAATGGCCTCGCCGTTTACGGCCAGCCAGTCGCCCATGTCGAGCAGGCGCTGCTGCATGATCACCGGGATACGCCCGTCGGCGGTGGGACCAATATCGAGCAGCAGGTTACCTCCGCCGGCAACTTTTTCAACCAGCAAATCAACCAGTGCATCGGAAGTCATGTAATTTTCGGGGGTTTCGATCCGGTTGTAGCCAAACGAGGTACCGATGCCGCGGCACTCCTCCCACGGACGGGTGGCTTCTCCCACGCCGGTTTTGTCGTGAACCAGATCATATTCCGTCGTAAAATAGCCGCCGTGTACCCCGCGGGTCTCCTTTCCCCAACGGTCGTTGACGACCACCGTCTCCTTCACCGGCGATTCGTTGTAAAGCCAGCTCAAAAAGCGGGTGCTTTTCCACTTTTCACTCGGATGATCCCACTCTCCGTCGGTCCAGAAAACATCGGGCTGGTAACGGTTGACCAGATCTTTCATCTGGGGAATCATGTGGTCATCCACATATTTTTCAATATTGCTGCGGTAAAGCGGGTTAAACCATTCATAAAGCGAATAGTAAAACCCCATGTGCAGTCCGGCGGCCTTGACTGCCCCGGAGAGATCCCCGCAGAGGTCGCGGTGCGGGCCAATATCCACGCTGTTCCAGTTCCAGCTTTGGGCGCTGGGCCAAAGGGTAAAACCTTCGTGATGTTTCGAGGTGAGCACCACATACCGGGCGCCGGCTTTTTTGAAAACCTCGGCCCACTGTGCCGGATCAAAATGTTCGGCTTTAAACTGGCCGGCAAAATCCTGGTATTTGAAATTTTCACCGAACATCCGGTGGTGGTATTCCTGAAACAGCTTGCCGGCTTTGTCTTCGGGATGGGTATA
Organism: Prolixibacteraceae bacterium; assembly: GCA_029975525.1. Classification (GTDB taxonomy): domain Bacteria; phylum Bacteroidota; class Bacteroidia; order Bacteroidales; family Prolixibacteraceae; genus UBA1413. Next base: position 1,373 of record JARKOX010000042.1, read on the forward strand.
CCGCCACCAGTACCATTCTGCGTATTTGGCATACACGCCGATGTCGGCATTGGCTGGCGCCCAGGCCGGCACCGAATAAACCCCCCAGTGAATAAAGATGCCAAACTTCGCGTCGCTGAACCATTCAGGGACGGGCCGGCTGTCGATCGACTCCCAGGTCGGCTGATAGTTTTGCGAACGGGTTATCCACCCGGCAGTTACCAATAAAATGATCAGGAACAGTTTTTTCATGGTAAAATTATTTTACGGATTGTTATCGTTATTGATTATTAAATTCCTTCAGGGCATCTATCATCGCCACCAGGTTTTCTACCGGAACGTTGGCCTGGATGTTATGCACGGTGTTGAAGACAAATCCGCCGTCTTTCGAAAAAATTTCACAGAGGCGCAGTACCTCCCGGCGCACTTCGCTGGGCGACGCGTAGGGCAGCGTCTTTTGCGTGTCGATGCCGCCTCCCCAGAAAACCAGCTCCCGGCCATACTTCTTTTTCAACAGCGCAGGGTCCATCCCGCGGGCGTTAATCTGCACCGGGTTGATGATATCGAAGCCGGCGGCAATGAAGTGCCCCATGAAGGTTTCGACGGCGCCGCACGAGTGCTTGAATGTTTTCCACGGCGTGTGCAGGTGAACCCAGTCGTTGATGCGGCGGTAGTATGGCAGCCACAACTCGTCGAACTGCTCGGGGGAACAAAAAGTGGACTCCTGCGTGCCAAAGTCGGTTCCGCAAATAAACACCGCATCGATGTTGTCGCCAATCACTTCATAGAGCCGCCGGAAATTCTCAATGGCAATATCGACCTGGCGATCAAAGACGGCCTGGATGTAATCGGGACGTACGACGGTACTCATGTACCACTCTGCCACGTCGCGGATTCCTTTCGGATGTTTCAGCTGTAACCCCGGCACCAGCGCAATATCGCCCAGGGCAGTGCCGCCCAGGCTGGCGATCACCGCTTTTCCGGTGGCGCGGGCGTTACGGGTGGCTGTTGCCCAAAAATCGAGGTCGCCGGAACTTACCAACCCAAACTCTTCCAGGTTATCGGCCGGGTCCAGTTTTTCCTCATCGATGGGAGGCTGCCGGATGATGGCATCGAAGAAATAGCCGCTTTGCGGCATTTTGGCTGCTGCCGCCACCGTGGTGTCGCCCTCCGGATAAACCAGCAGGTCACCTTTGGCGTCCAGGGTCGTGTTAAAATTTTCCGGAACCAGCACCTCCTGCCCCCAAAAAGTTTTGAAAGGTTTAAACGGAGCCTGGTTGTAAATGCCAAACATGTTGTTTTTTCCCCAGGCGCCGACCACATCGATCCCGATCGCCTGTTGCAGCTCCGGGTCCACCTCGCCCAGCATCTGGTAAGGTTCTGTCACACGCACCGGCCTCTTTTCCAGCCCGAAATAGTTGCGCAGTTTTTCCACTGCCAGCACGTGAATCCCCGTCACACCGGTCGATCCCATATCGATAACCACCCGGTCGGGTTGCCGGTGATTGACGGTTTTTAAAAATTGCTGTCGTGAATCCATATCAGGTTAGTTTATTCGTCAGTTTTTAGTTGTACTTTCTTTCGCCAATCTGTTCAGAGGTTTAACCCTTTTTCAGCGTAAAAAATGTCATCCTTTTCGTCAATTATTTTACCGGTTAATCACCGATCAGTTTTTTCTCCAGCTGCTCCAGCGAAATTCCCTTGGTTTCAGGAAGATATTTCAAAATTACGACAAATCCGGCCAAACAGATTATGGCATAAATCCAGAAGGTGGCGGCAGCGCTGAACCACTGCACAAAAACCGGAAAGCTGAGGGTGAGCAGGTAGCAGGCTGTCCACAGGGCAAATGTGGCAATCGACATGGCCACGCCGCGGATCCGGTTGGGGAAGATCTCGGAAATAACGACCCACACCGTGGGGGCCAGGCCGGTGGCGTAAAAGGCGATGGTCAGTAAAATCACCATCAGCAAGAAGAGGCCGTGGGTGCTGCCCGAAAAGAAAAATCCGCCAATGATTGCATAACAAACCGCCATCCCGGCAGCGCCCACTACCATCAGCGCCTTGCGTCCCACTTTGTCGATCAACCACATGGCAACCAGGGTAAAGCCAAAATTGACCAGTCCGATGAGCGTCGTCTGGAACAACGCGGAGTCAACTCCTTGCCGGGTTTGGGCAAAAATATCGGGGGCATAAAACAGGATGACGTTGATGCCGGACCACTGCTGAAAAACCGCCAGAAAAACTCCCAGCAGCAGCACAAACCGGTATTTCCGGCGGCGTACTTCAGGGAGGGAAGCCCGTTTCCGGTCGCCACTCATCGATTCGCCGATCTTCGAGAGTTCGGAAGCGGCAAATTCTTCGCCGCCAATCCGCCGCAAAACGGCCGCCGCCTCTTTTTCCCGACTGCGGGCTACCAGCCAGCGCGGACTTTCGGGGATCACCGCCAGGGAAACCAGAAAAAGTAACGACGGAACCGCTTCGGCGGCAAACATCCAGCGCCAGGCATTTTCGCCCACTGCCAGCAAAAAATAGTTGGAATAGTAGGCCAGTGATATTCCGATCACAATGGTCAGCTGGTTGATGGAAACCATTCGTCCGCGCAGCGGCGCCGGCGAAACTTCGGCAATGTACACCGGCGCCAGCACCGAAGCCCCGCCCACCGCCAGTCCGCCCATCACACGATAAAAAACAAAGCCGGCAAGGGTGTTGGCCAGACCGGTACCGATGGATGAAACCCCAAACAGGATGCTGGTGAGGTACAAAATTTTCTTCCGCCCGAAACGATCGCCCAGACGGCCGGTAAACATGGCTCCGACCACACATCCGGCAAGCGCACTGCTCACCACCCAGCCTTTCATCGCTTCGTTTAACCCGAAATATTCCTGGATAAATGGAATTGTTCCCGAAATGACCGAAATGTCAAATCCAAATAACAGACCGCCCAAAGCGGTAACCATCGAAATGGTAAGCAGGTAGAGGTAGTTGGTTTTCACAGGTTTGGTTTCAAGATTCGTGAATATCGATTTTACGTGGCGTTTTCTCCTTCCTGAAATTCCGGAAGCGCTCCTTTGAAATGTACCGTGCGCTCCAGGTTATTCCGGTTAATTCTCCAGCAACCGTTTTTTTACGGCAAAGGCCCTGGCGGGATTGCTCACCAAAATCTGGTGCAGATCGGCATCCGAGATTCCGGCCTTTTTCAGCGCCGGGAGCAGCTGCCCGAACAGCAGCGTGTGGGGCTGATATCCGGCGCCATCCGGTTTTTCGGGATCGTACCAGCCGGCATCGTGCGACAGCAGCACCCGATGCAGACAGTTGTTCTGCTTCAGGTTCACGACCATCCCGACCAGATTTTCCGCCTGCCCCGCTTTCCCCCAGAACGCATCGAGCGCAACCCAGGCTCCCGCCCGGGCGGCTTCCACCTGTTTGGAAAAATCGGTTTCGTTGTGGGCGTGGGTCCAGATAAACGCATCTGGCGCAACGCCTTCCGCTTTCAGAATTGCCAACTGCTGAAAAGCGCCAACAGCCGGCCCGGTGTGCGACATGATGGTCAGGCCGGTAGCCTTGTGCGCCAGCGCAGCGGCTTTGGCCAGCCGGGCATGAAAATCGGAAAGCGCACGCCGTTCGACCGCGATTTTGATAAACCCGGGCCGGATCCCGGTTCCGTCAATGCCTTGTTCAAATTCGGCAATCCAAAACCGGGCGATCTCTTCGGCAGCCATCGTCTGCACCTGCGCAGGAATAAATTTATTGTTCTGAGCGCCGTAAAATCCGGTGTTGGTCAGAAACCGGATACCGGTCTCCGTGGAAAGCTTTTTCAGCAGTAATACGTCACGCCCCAAAAACTTCGGCGTACACTCCACAAAAGTTTTTACGCCGTATTTTTTCAGTTCCTGAATATGGGGAAGGATAATTCCGAAGGCAGCGTCGCGGTTGTAACGGGGAGGTTCGACCGAGTCGGCGCCGATAAAATCGACCAGCACATGTTCGTGCGGCAGGGTCAGCCCCATTTCATCGGCCTCCATTTCTCCGGTAACCGTGATAATTTTTTCTGAAGAAGTACGCTGGCAGGCGACCGTGGCCAGTAAAATCCAGAAAGCCGCAAGAAAAATATATTTCATAAGTTTTGCCGGTTAATTGCCTTCTAAAATAGCGATTCCGATCAAACTATTGAAAATAAATTGCAGAAGGGACGGGATTTTCCGGCGGACGGACAACTTTTTTCAACCGGCTGGAGAAGGTTACGCCCGTTTTTGCCGCCGCACAACCAGAATAGCGCCAGCCAGCACCACCAGCGCCCCAACGATGGAAAGCAGCGTAAAATGTTCTCCGTCGATCCACGAAACCTCCATCTGGGTAAAAAGTCCCATCATCAGGAAAGTGATCAGCGGATTTAAAATAATGATGATGCTTACCTTTCCGGCTTCCAGGTATTTCAGCGAAACCGAGAGCGTGGTGTAGGCCACCAGCGTGTTGATTCCCAGAAAGGCCATCAACAGCCACCATCCCCAGCTCAGTCCGGCCAGATCCGAAAATTTGGCCAGCGGCAGATAGAGTAGCGTGGGTAATCCGAAGATAAAAAGGTTGAGGGTAAACGTAGAGAAACGGGTCACCAGCTTTTTTTGCAGTACGGCGTACACCGTCCAGGCTACCGCCCCCGACAGGGTGAGCAGAATGCCTTTGTTGTAACCGGCTGTGCTACCGGTCATGGCGCCCAATTGCTGGCGGTAAAACAACAGCAGTCCGGCCAGGGCCAGCAAAAAGCCCAGTATCTGCTGACGGTTCAGTTTTTCACCAAACAGAACAATTCCGGCCAGGGTCAGCATCACCGGCCCGGTTTGGATAAAAAGCTGGGCGTTGCTGGGGGTTGTGTACTGCACTCCCCACATAAAACCGATGTAGTTCCAGGCCAGCGCCAACGCTGCAACAACCAGCATCCAGGGTGGCTTAATCAGAATGCGTACTTCGCGGGGATTTTTGACGGCCTGCCATATCAGCAGCGGAACAAATGCCAGGCTGAAGCGGAACCACACAATGGTTGCCGGATCGACCCGGCGGACAGCGACCTTGAGCGCCACCGCCAGCACCCCCCAAAACAGAGCCGTGATAATGGCATAAATAATCCCTTTGGTATGATTCTGCATATGAATTCCGGATAACTAAAAAAGAAAATCAGCTTTCGACCGGCCAGGTATTCCGACCTGCAACCTCCTTATGTTTACGAGCTTTAAAAAACGATCTTTTCCTGAACCGGCTTTTGCCGGCAGTAAAAACGCAGTGGAAGAAGTTTCTGTTTGAATCAACCTCAACTTTTTCCCCATCGCCGGCCAAAGTAACCGGAAGCCTTTCCCGACAATTGGCTGATGATCGGGAAATCCCGCTGCGAAAACAGATCAGCCGCGACAACTTCCAGGCGTTTACTTTCTTCAACAACCGGAGAAATGCTGCAATTTCCGTTCAAACAGGGGCCACCGTTTCTACCGTAATTTTGCCCCCAGCTCTTTTTCAAGGGCAGCAACCAGTCTCTCCATCACCTTGTCGATCACTTTGTCCTGCAAGGTTTTGGCATCATCGCGCAGGGTAAAGCTCACCGCATACGACTTTTTCCCTTCGGGGATTCCTTTTCCTTCGTAGACGTCGAAGAGGCTGACCGCTCTCAGCAGCTGCCGTTCGGTCCGGAAAGCCAGGGCCTTCACCGCGCTGAACTTCACCTCTTTGTCGAGAACAAGGGCCAGGTCGCGGCGCACTTCGGGATATTTGGGCAGTTCGGCATATTTCACCGTGTTCTTTTTCTGTTCAAACAACAACTGTCCCCAGTCGAAATCAGCGTAATAAACCGGCGCTTCGATATCGAACTTCTTCAACCAGCGCGAAGCGACCAATCCCATCTCTACCAGCTTGTTTTTGTTGCTGTTTTCGTAAACCAACCCCTCGGCAAACAGTTCGCTGGCCGAATCGGTCACATTGAGCCGCTCCGGATTGAAACCTAACCTTTTCAGGATATTTTCGACGTAACTTTTCAGCAGGAAGAAACTGGCCGGAGTTTCAGGCGTGGCCCAGTTGGCGGTTTCGCGGTTTCCGGTCACAAACAGCGAGAGGTGTTCCTCTTCCCAGTAATTGCCGGCCGGATCGTCTTTGTAGTGCGTTCCGCGGAAGAAGTAGCAGTTGCCGAATTCAAAGAGCCGCAGGTCGCTGTTTTTACGGTTCATATTGCGTTCGATGCACTCCAGACCGCCAAACAGCAAAGTTTGCCGCATGCCGTTCAGGTCGTTGCTGAGCGGGTTAAACAGCTTCACGGTGTTGCCCGGCTTGAAATCGGTCATCTCCTCGTAATACGACGCCTTGGTCAGCGAATTCGACCAGATTTCGTGAAATCCCTGGGCAACCAGCAGGTCGGCCACGGTGTTCTTCACCCGGTTCGGGTCAGGATTTTCGGCATAACTGAGCGACGCGCTGACGTGGGTGGGAATCTCCACGTTGTTGTACCCGTAGATGCGTAAAATTTCCTCCACCACATCGGCTTCGCGCCTCACATCGACGCGGTAGGCCGGCACCATCAGGGAGAGGCCGCGCTCGGTCTCTTTTTCGACAGAAATTTCGAGGGAGGTCAAAATTCCTTTGATCGTTTCGGGCGACAGCTCCTTCCCGATCAGCCGGGTGATATTGTTATAAGAAACTTCAACCGGGTAACCTTTTACCGGCGAAGGGTAGATGTCTTTTATTTCGGAAGAGATGGTACCGCCGGCTACCTCGCGGATGAGCAGCGCCGCGCGTTTCAGGGCGTAAACCGTTCCGTTGATGTCGGTTCCGCGTTCAAAACGGAAAGAGGCATCGGTGTTGAGGCCATGCCTGCGGGCGGTTTTCCGGATAAATACCGGGTCGAAACAGGCGCTTTCCAGAAAAATATTTTTGGTCGACTCTTTAACTCCCGAACGGATGCCGCCAAAAACGCCGCCAATGCACATCCCTTCCTGGGTGTTGCAAATCATCAGGTCGTCGGCATGCAGGGTACGTTCGTTATGATCAAGGGTGACAAATTTGGTCCCTGCCGGGAGGGTGCGCACCACCACTTTTCCGCCGGTAATCTCGTCGGCATCGAAAGCG
>JARKOX010000063.1 GCA_029975525.1 Prolixibacteraceae bacterium
TCGTTAACCGGTTTTCCGGTACGGATGCCGGTTACCAGATTCACATGCTCCTGCACAAACGGATCTTTCACTTTCCAGGTCTGATCGGTATCCTCCTCCTTCGGATGTGGATATTTCCACACCTCGTTTCCGTTCAGGTCATAAATTGTACCGCTGCAATGGGCAACCCCCTTGGTTCCGACAATCACCTCCTTCTTCTCGTTGCTGCAGCCGCTGACCTGCCGGGCGGCGCAGTGGGTGTGCATCCCGTTGTCATACAGATATTCAACACTGAAAAAGTCATACTGGTCACCGCTGATACGGCGCTGACGACCTCCCCAGCCAATTGCCTTCACCGGGTTTTTCCCGACGTGCCAGTTCATCACATCCACTTCATGGATAAACTGTTCCACGATATGGTCGCCCGAAAGCCAGCAGAAGTTGGCCCAATTGCGCAGCATATATTCCATGTCGGTCCATTGGGGATTGCGTTGCCGGTACCACAGCGAACCGCCGTTGCGGATGAAGTGGGCGCTCACAATTTCGCCGATTTCGCCACCAGCCACCCGGCGGTGGGTTTCGCGGTAATCTTTCTGCACCCTCCGAATGGTGCCGCTCACGATACTCAGCCCCATCTGCTCGGCTTTTTTGGCCGAAACCAGCACCGAACGGGCGCCAACCGGGTCGACCGCGCAGGGTTTTTCCATAAACACGTGCTTGCGGGCATTGACTGCCGCTTCGAGGTGGCCCGGCCGGAAATGAGGCGGGGTACATAGCAATACAATATCGACTCCCGAATCGATTACCTTTTCAAAACTGTCGAACCCGACAAAACACATCTCGTCGGCAATCTCCACATTTTTCTTCTCTTTCAGCTGGTGGCGGCAGTTGTCGATTTTGTCCTGAAAAACATCTCCCAGCGCAACAATCTGAAGATTGGGGCCGGCATCCAGGAAGTTCAGGGCTGCTCCGGTTCCGCGGCCGCCACAACCAATCAGGCCGGCCTTCAGCACCGGTCCGTCAGGCGCCTGCTCCGGCCAGTCGGCAAGTTTTATGGTATTGGTTTGGGTTTCCGGCCCCGAACAGGAGGTGATCAGACCGGCGGCGCCAATAGCGCCCAGCGCCGCGGTGGAAAGAAAATCGCGGCGGGTTGGTTTTACCTGATTTTTCATAGTCAGTCGAAATATTGGTTTATTTTATTGAATAAGCTTATTGGTCATGCCCTGTATTTTTGCTGCATCCTTCTGTTTCTGCCTCACAAGTTACTTATTCTCAGCACCGCCAATTCTTCAGAAAGGATAATTAACAAAAAAATCCGGTTTGCAGTTTGAAAGATAAACAAAATAGAAAAACCTTCGAACTTCTGCAAGGCACAATTCGACTGACCACCCGACGCGTGTTCCGGTCGCATTCGATCCGAAAACACTAATGATGTGCGGGTTATAAAATTTTAATTTTCTGAAAAAATTACCAGACAAATGTTGCCACCGCCCCGGCTTCGAGCGAAACGACGGCCGACCTTCCCTGGAAACGGATATTGAAAGTTTGCGAGGCCGCATTGTCGTTCAGGACAATCAGCACCGTTTTCCCGTCAGGAGTGCGGAACCCCACATTGGGAAGTCCGGCAGGCGAAGTAGAGCTGATGCGCACCGACCCGGGGCTGACAAACCGGGAAGCGTGGGCGATGATGTACCAGGCCGGATTTTTCACCACCTGGTTGCCGCTGATGGTAAGCGCCCCCAAACACTCGGTACATCCGCCTTCGGTGTGCGGCCCCTGGTTGGGATCGGCAGCCAGGTTCCACTGCAGGACGGTGCGGCACCAATTGCGCGGTGCGCCAACGATCAGGTTTTTAACATGCCACCGCACATCGCCGGCGAAATTACCCGGCGCGCCAATCCACTGTTCAGTAAAATAGAGGTGCTTGTCGGGATACGCCTGATGGACCTGCGAAAGCGCTTCGATGGAGCCTCCGTAAAGGTGAAAAGCCGTACCATCCACATACTGACGGGCCTCGGCATCGCCCAGTACCGCCAGCGGATAGTCGATCCGGTCGGCATTGTGGTCGTAGATGATGATTTTGGTTTGAATGCCCGCTTTCCGGAAGGCAGGCCCCAGGCTCTGCCGGATAAAGGTCGCCTGTTCGTTAGCCAGCATCAGCAGGCTGGGATTGTTGCCGGGATGCAGCGGTTCATTCTGCACCGTTACCGCGTCAATCCGGATACCTTCCGCCGCCATCTCCTGAATATATTTGACAAAGTAGCGCGCGTAGGCGTCGTAGAATTCGGGCTTCAGGCTGCCGCCAACCGAGTGGTTGTTGGTTTTCATCCAGGTGGGCGGCGACCAGGGTGACCCCATCAGTTTGATACCGGGATTGATGGCCAGAATCTCTTTCAAAACCGGGATCAGGTCGGTGCGATCGGGGGCAAGACTGAACTTTTTCATCTCCGGATCGGTTTCTCCGGGAGGCAGATCGTTGTAGGAGAACACCCGGTCGCTGAGGTCGGAAGCGCCAATACTGAGGCGCAGGTAACTCACG
>JARKOX010000090.1 GCA_029975525.1 Prolixibacteraceae bacterium
GGTGGTGGTAGCCGGCAGTTCGTGGAAACCCGACGAAGAGCTGCTGACACGTTTTATCAACCAGCACGCCGGACTCAAATTTATCATTGCCCCGCACGAAGTTTCGCAGGTCAACCTCACCCGGCTGGAACAGCTGTTGAAAAAACCGGCGGTCCGGTTCAGCCAGGCCAGCGAAAACGAAGTTCAAAACTTTGAGGTGTTGATCATCGACTCGATCGGGATGCTGTCGTCGCTTTACCGTTACGGCGATTTCGCCTACATTGGCGGTGGATTTGGCGTCGGAATCCACAATATCCTCGAAGCCGCCACCTTCGGGCTCCCGGTGGTATTCGGCCCCAACTACCAAAAGTTCCGGGAAGCGCGTGAACTGGTGGCCGCAGGCGGCGCTTTCAGTATCGCCACCTACGAAGCGCTGGAGCAAATTTTCCAAAGTCTCTCGGCTTCCTCCGCCAACCTGCAGGCCGCTGCTCAGACTGCAGCCGGCTACGTCCAAAACAACACCGGCGCCACCGAAATTATCATAAAAAGGGTATTTTGCTGAACAAAAGCTGTTTCGGAGAAAAGTTCAAAAAAAAGTTAATTTCGGTAGATAAAAAACCTGGGCTCCCTCTTGACTTTCTCACTTGAATTCCGTAATGGGAATTCCCCATTTTGTAAACTTTTTGGGGTTATCAAAATATTAACCAACTGACAAACAGTCAACTAACAAAAACAAGTTGATAACTTTTATTTTTTTCATCCTTGTAAGTCTTCCAAAATACTCCCTGTAGGGTTATATTGCATAAGCAATTTTACAGAGCCGGACGCTTTGATTAAGATTAGATTTACAAATAGTTAAAGTATCAAACCATAACGTTTTATCGTCAAACATTAAGAAATTTTGCAATGACATTTAAAGAGCTAGCTGTAGATGCCCCGACGGGCAAAAAGATTTATTCGCAGGAAGAAGCAATCCAGGCATCGCTCCGCTACTTCAAAGGCGACGACCTGGCAGCCAGGGTTTGGGTCAACAAATATGCGCTGAAAGACTCCTTCGGCAATATTTTCGAGCTAACCCCGGATGACATGCACCGCCGGCTGGCCAAAGAACTGACGCGAATTGACCAGCGCTACCCCAACCCCCTGACCGAAGAGGAGATTTACCAGGTTCTGAAAGATTTCCGGTACATTATTCCCCAGGGAGGCCCCATGACCGGAATTGGCAACAACTACCAGATCGCTTCCCTTTCCAACTGCTTCGTGGTGGGCAACCAGGGAAATTCGGACTCCTACGGCGGCATCATGAAGATTGACCAGGAGCAGGTACAGCTTATGAAACGGCGCGGCGGCGTGGGGCACGACCTCTCGCACATCCGCCCCAAAGGCTCGCCGGTAAAAAACTCGGCCTTAACCTCAACCGGCATCGTTCCGTTTATGGAACGCTACTCCAACTCCACCCGCGAGGTAGCACAGGATGGCCGCCGGGGCGCCCTGATGCTCTCCGTCTCAATCAAACACCCCGACTCTGAAAAATTTATCGACGCCAAACTGGAACAGGGAAAAGTTACCGGCGCCAACGTGTCGGTGAAAATACACGACGACTTTATGCTGGCCGTTGAAAAAGAAGAACCCTACCAGCAGCAATATCCCATCGACTCCAAAAATCCGTGGTTCAAAAAAGAGATCAACGCCGTTGAACTGTGGAAAAAAATTGTGCACAACGCCTGGAAATCGGCCGAACCCGGTATCCTTTTCTGGGATACCATCATCCGCGAATCGGTCCCCGATTGTTATGCCGACCTCGGTTACCGGACCGTTTCAACCAATCCCTGCGGCGAAATCCCGCTGTGTCCTTACGACAGCTGCCGGCTGATCGCCATCAACCTCTATGAATATGTCGAGCAACCTTTTACCAAAAATGCACGGTTTAACTTCGAACTATTCAAGGAGCATGTACACATCGCCCAGCGGATTATGGACAATATCATCGACCTGGAGCTGGAAAAGATCGATGCCATTCTGCAAAAAATAGCCGACGATCCGGAAGAGGAGGACATCAAGCTGGTTGAGCGCAGGCTGTGGGAGAACATCCGCCACAAAGCAGTTGAAGGCCGCCGTACCGGCATTGGCATCACGGCCGAAGGCGACATGCTGGCCGCTCTGGGCCTACGTTATGGAAGCGAAGAGGCAACCGACTTTTCGGAAGAGGTACACAAAACCGTCGCCATCGAAGCCTACCGCTCATCGGTGCACCTGGCCAAAGAACGCGGCGCTTTCAAAATTTACAATGCCGACCGTGAAAAAAACAATCCGCTCATCAAACGCATCCGCCAGGCCGATCCTGCGCTGTACGAAGAGATGGCCAAATACGGACGCCGCAATATCGCCCTGCTGACCGTCGCCCCAACCGGCACCACCAGCCTGATGACCCAAACCACCTCGGGGATTGAGCCGGTGTTTATGCCCGTGTACCGCCGCCGCCGCAAAGTGAACCCCAACGACAAAGACGTGCGGGTGGACTTTATCGACGAGGTAGGCGACCACTGGGAAGAGTACACCGTCTTCCACCATAAATTCAAAACCTGGATGGAAGTAAACGGCTACGATACCAACAAACGGTACGACCAGGATGAACTCGACGAGATGATCGCCCGGTCTCCTTACTACAAAGCCACCTCGAACGATGTGGACTGGGTGGCCAAAGTGCACATGCAGGGACGTATCCAGAAATGGGTGGACCACTCCATCAGCGTCACCATCAACCTTCCGGCACATGTTTCGGAAGAGCTGGTCGGAAAACTCTATTTCGAAGCCTGGAAAAGCGGCTGCAAAGGGGTAACCGTTTACCGCGACGGAAGCCGCTCGGGTGTGCTGATCTCCGACAAAAAAGAGGAGAAAAAGAAAGATTCAATCTTTCCGACCAAACGCCCCGAAGCGCTGGAGGCCGAAGTGGTCAGGTTCCAGAACAACAAGGAAAAATGGGTGGCTTTTATCGGCCTGATCGATGGTCGTCCCTACGAGATATTCACCGGGCTGCAGGACGACGAAGATGGCATTCTGCTGCCCCGCTCGGTTACCAAAGGAAATATCATCAAAAACTGGGAGGAGGACGAAAATTCGCGTTACGACTTCCAGTACGCCAACAAACGGGGCTACAAAACCACCATCGAAGGACTTTCCTATAAATTCAACCCTGTTTTCTGGAACTACGCCAAGCTGATTTCAGGGGTTTTGCGGCACGGAATGCCGATTCACAAAGTGGTGGAACTGGTTACCAGCATGGAGCTGGACAATGAAACCATCAACTCATGGAAAGCCGGCGTTGCCCGTGCGCTGAAGAAGTACATCCCCAATGGGACGCTGGCCGAAGATGCCAAATGCGGCGAATGCGGATCCGACGAAGTGATTTACCAGGAAGGCTGCCTCACCTGTGTGTCGTGCGGCTCCTCAAAATGCGGATAATTAATCATTCAACCTTTTAGTCTTATACAAAACCCGGGACCAGGTGTCTCCGGGTTTTTTTGACACAAAAAAAAAGGCGCCTCAAACCAGCGCCTCCATCAATTTCTTTCACTTACCCATTCAGGCTTCGATCATTTTTTGATAATCGGCAGCCGAAATCAGTTCGGCAAGTTCGGTTTCATCGGCAATTTTGATCTTGATCATCCAGCCTTCGCCGTAAGGATCTTTGTTAACCAGTTCCGGCGTATCGGCCAGCGCTTCGTTAACCTCCACCACTTCGCCCGAAACCGGCATAAACAGGTCTGAAACGGTTTTTACGGCTTCCACGGTTCCGAAAATTTCCCCCTTTTCGAGGCTTTCCCCTTCGGTTTCAATCTCAACAAAAACCACATCGCCCAACTCGCCCTGTGCAAAATCGGTAATCCCTACCACAGCTTGATCGCCTTCCACACGAATCCATTCATGATCGCGGGTGTACTTCAGATTTTCAGGTATTTTCATAGCAAAAACAGATTTTTCTTTTCCCAAAAATACGAACTATTTCTGTTTAAGAAAATTTCCGGAAAGAAAGTAATAACTATTGTACAACAAGGTTTCCCCGCCGATCAAAAGCCGCCGGAACGACCAAGATTGAGCGACAATTTGTAATATTGCAAAAACAATCCGACTATGTTCGAAAAACACCAGATCCAACTCCATCAGCTGCCCGAAGTGGCGGCCGGACTGCTGGAGACTTTTCCCGGCCAGCGGGTTTTTGCCTTTTACGGTTCAATGGGCGCCGGGAAGACCACCTTCATCCAGGCCATCTGCCACCGCCTCGGAACCGCCGACACCGTCACCAGCCCCACCTTTGCGCTGATTAACGAATATTCGCTTCCCGACGGAGATTCGGTTTTTCATTTTGACTTCTACCGGATCAAAAACCTGGAAGAGGCGTTTGACCTGGGTTACGAAGATTATTTTTTCAGCGGAAAATATTGCCTGGTGGAATGGCCCGAAAAAGTTGAGCCACTGCTTCCCGAAAACCTGGTAACCGTTGCCATCACCGTTGCCGACGACGGAACGCGAACCATCCGGGCACACACCGCCTGAAATTGGGCTTTGAAATTTCAGCGTTTGCGCGTAACTTGTACCACCGAAAAATGAGTGATGAGTGCCATGGAAAAGACCAGATCAGGCTTGCCGGTTTCCAAAACCATGCTTCTGCCCAAAGAGGAGATGCTCGAAATCCAGCGAAAAGAGAAAAAAATTGTGATCGGCATTCCTTCCGACCTGCCGAAGGTGGAGTACCGCGTTCCGCTCACCCCGCAGGCCGTTGACCTGCTGGTCTCCTACGGACACGAAATCTACATTGAAACCGGCGCCGGCATGCAGGCCAGCTACTCCGACCGCGAATACAGCGAGGCCGGAGCGGTTATTGTGGAAAAACGCGAAGAGATCTTTCAATGCGACATCATTTTGCGCGTCGCTCCCTTCAATTGCGAAGAGATCGACTTGCTGCGGGGCCACCAGGTGGTGATCTCCAACATGCAGACCGAAGCGCAATGCCTGGAAAAAATTGCCCAGAAAAAAATCACCTGCATCGCCTACGAATACCTGGAAGATGAGGAGGGGTTCCTTCCGGCCGTTGACCAGATGAGCCAGATCCTGGGTGTCACGGCCATCACCATTGCCAGCGAATACCTCAGCACTTCCCGGGGAGGAAAAGGTGTCCTGTTTGGCGATGTCACCGGGATCACCCCGGCCGAACTGGTTATCCTCGGAAGCGGCACTGCCGCCGAATTTGCCGCCCGCGCGGCACTGGGCCTGGGCATCCTGGTTAAGATGTTCGACACTTCGGTTGCCGACCTCAACAAACTGGAAAATAAACTGGGCCGGCGGATCTTCACCTCGGTCTTTTATCCCAAAGTACTCAAAAAGGCGTTGGTTTCGGCCGATGCAGTTATCGGGGCCATGCCGTTCAATTCCACGCCCCAGTTTAAAGTTTCCGAAGAACTGGTCAAAGAGATGAAGGAGAATTCGGTGATCATCGATTTGAACGTCAGCCAGGGCGGATGTTTTGAAACCACTCACTGCACCGACCTGAAGAATCCCACCTACCGGAAACATGGCGTGATCCACTACTGCGCGCCCAATATTCCATCGCTGGTTGCACGCACCGCCTCCATTTCGCTCAGCAACACCCTGATCCCGCTGCTGCTGGCCATCGGCGAAAACGGCGGAGTCGACAGCTACATCAAACATTCAAAAGGGTTTCGAAAAGGAGTTTACCTCTACCAGGGCATCCTGACCAACCACGATGTGGGCCGCCGGTTTAACCTCCCTTCAAACGATATCGAACTGCTGCTGGCCATGTACTGACGGCCTGCCGGGAGGGAATGCAAAACTCCGCAGCCCCGGAAATCCAATCAGCGGCCAGCAACAGCCAGCGTACTTTCTTCTGACCAGACCAACCAAAGCTGTTTCTGATTTTCCCACTGGAGAAAAATCAGAAACAGGGCCTGAAAAGTTGTACGCTTACTTCTGAGGTTCGGTAATCACCAGTTTTGTTTCGGCGCTTTTCAACCAGGGCGCAACAAAACGGACATTGATCTCCTCCTTCACTTCTCCGGTTGGTTTGATGTAAGCCACCATCCGTCCATGAAATACCCGGTGCACCGGATCGGTATAATCGCTCATGTCGCTGTTGTTGCTGGCTTCCAGCCCCAGCAGGATGGCTTTTCCGGCAATCTGACAGGTAACTTCATCATCCGAAAGCATAACCGGGACGCCATTCTCATCCACAACCTGAATTACCATGCGGGCAACGCCATCTTTCGCTACTGTTTGTTCTTCGGAAATGATCTGTAACGCATAAGGACGCTGCGAAGTCTGGATTTTAGCATGGCTTACCTCCCGGTTGTCCGCGTCCAACCCCAGTACCTTCAATTCTCCCGGATGGTACGGAATATCCCAGAAGATGATTCCGGTATCCTCATTGTATGGCTGAACGGCCCCCACTTCGCGGTTATTCAGCAGAAGTTTGGCCTGGGCGGCATTGGTGTAACAAACCACCCGGATCATTTGGCCCTCTTCGTAGTTCCACACCGGCCAGGCATCGATCGAGGGGGTTCTTTCCCGGGCATGGGCATTCTGCTCGGCTTCGAGTTGCGACCACACATCCTTCATCTGGCTTCGACTCCCCTGCCCGGGCGTGGGATAGGTTCCCAGATAGGCCATCGGTTGATCTGCCCAAAGCGACTGGCGGAAATAACCTCTCGGCTTGATGAAACCACCAAAATCCAGAAGCCCCGAATAGAAGCCCCGCGAAGGCCATCGGCCCGATTCTCCAAGATAGTCGATCCCCGTCCAGAGGAATTGCCCGAAAATGTAGGTGTTGTCCTGAACCGCTTTCCAGGCTTTAAGATCGTGACGGTTCTCACTTCCATAGATCACCCGGGCCGGATATTTCAGGTGGTCTTTTTCATACAGGCTCTCGGTATAGTTGTATCCAGCAATATCCAGTGCGCCGGGATAAGCGGTTTCGTTTGACATGGCCACTCCCGCCAGTCCGGCAGTTACCGGCCGCGAAGGGTCATATTTTTTTACGGCAGCAGCCAGTCGTTTGGCAATATCGCCCAAGCGCATTGCATCGGGCGCATCTTTTTTATATCCTCCGAAAATGGGTTGCGAAAAGCCATCCTTGCCGCCGTCGAGGACCGGGTGCGAATAGGGATCATTGGGATAATCAACCTCATTGCCAATACTCCAGGCAAATACCGACACATGGTTGCGGTCGCGGCGCACCAGATCGGTCAAATCTTTTTCCCCCCACTCTTCAAAAAAATCGTACGACCCTTCAAATCCGGGGGTGCCGACATTCCATCCCTTGAGCCATTTACGCTTGGGAAACTCCCATTCGTCAAAAGCTTCATTCAACACCAGCAAGCCCAACTCATCACACAAATCATACAGGTCGGGAGATTGCGGATTGTGGCTGGTCCGAATGGCGTTGCACCCGATCTCCTTTAAATTCAAAAGCCTTTTTTTCCACACCTCTTTGGGAACCGCGGCGCCCAAAACTCCTCCATCGTGATGCAAACACACCCCTTTTACTTTCATCCATTGGCCGTTAAGAGCAAATCCGCTGTCGGGATCGAAGGTAAAATTCCTGAAGCCGGTTGTCGTTTCGGAAGCGTCGATTACTTTTTTGTTCTTCACCACCGTAGTTTGAAGACGGTACAAATGCGGATGAGCAATGCTCCACCATTGAGGGTCAGAGATGGTCAGGGCGGTTGAAACCACCGAATTCCCCTTGGCCGGAACCCGAAGCTTCTGCTGTTTTTTGGCAACCAGCTTCTTTTGCGGATCATACAATTCATTGACAACCAACAGCTCTTCATTACTCCCGGTTTCATTCACCACTTCCACCTCCACATGCAGCGTCCCTTTTTTATCGGTTACCAGAGATGGATAGGCAAAAACTCCCCTCTGGGCAATATGAACCGGATCGGAATAAATCAGCCAGACATCCCGGTAGATTCCCGAACCGGTGTACCATCTGGAATCGGCTTCCCGGCTGTGATCAACCCTGACGGCGATCACATTATGCTCGCCATACTTAATATAGGGAGTTGCATCATACAGGAAGGAGATATAGCCGTTGGGACGCTTCCCCAACAGATGACCATTGACAAAAACCTCGCTTCGGTTGTAAACTCCTTCAAAATAGAGAAATACTTTTTCGTTGATTTTTTCTTTGGGGACCGTAAAAGTTTTCCGATACCACCCAATTCCTCCGGGAAGATATCCCATACAACTGGCCAGATGGGAATTCAGCTGCTGCTTTACACTCCAGTCGTGCGGGAGCTGCACTGTTTGCCATTTCCCATCGTTGAAAGTCACCTCTTCTGCCTGAGCCGCGTCGCCCAGGAAAAACTTCCAGTTTTCATTTATTCTTCCGGATTGCCCAAACCCCGCCTGACCCATTGCGGATGCGGAGAAGAAAAGAAAAACCAGTCCCCAAAACCATCGAAAATGCTTCATTTTTTATTCAATTTGTTGCGATTAGAATTCTCAAGATAACAAAATGATTTGTACAATAGAACATTCTTCGCCGAAAGCTTTTCCGGCTTACCAAACCATCTATTAACAACTGATTCACAGAAAAATAAACGACAGGAGAAAGCTGAGTAAATTTTTCAGAAAGAAAATGAAGGGACGATTTCAGGGGACTTTTGAACCTCTTCCGGGCCTTTTCCGAAAAACAAATATCCGGAATGAAACGAACGGCGTTCCGGCAGTCGCGGAATCAGCGGAATCAGCGGGCCAGCAACAGCAGGGAAACCGGCGGGACCTCTGCTTCTCCGGAGAGCGGTTGCCCAACCCCGTCCTCGCAGATCTCATCCTCTCGAACGATGATGCGGAAATCTCCTTCCGGTAATGAAATGGTAACCGGATGGCTGTTGCCGTTAAAAGCTACCACCACCTGTTCCCAGGCGTCCCCGGCAACCGCTCCGTCCAGGCAATACGATACTACCCCCAACTGGTATCGGCTGCAAAAATTCAGGTTGTTGCGGACCATTTCGGCCAGCGGCAACCGAAACACCGGATGGTTCTTCCGCAGACCGATCAGTCCTTTAAAATAGCGGAACACATCGGGATAAAGCGATTTTCGGCTCCAGTCCAGCTGGTTTATTGCGTCGGGCGCATTGTAAGAGTTGCCATGCCCCTGCTTGGTGCGGCAAAACTCCTCTCCGGCGTGCAAAAAGGGAGTTCCCTGCGAAGTCAGGATGACGGCGGCGGCCAGTTTCACCCTCCGGCGCAGCGCTTCTTCTGTCGCTTTGGGCAGCGAAATCCGGAGCTTATCAAAAAGGGTGTAATTATCGTGACACGACACATAGTTGACACACTGGACCGGTTCGGCGGCCCACGGCTGCGGCGAACTCTCCACGTAGCTGTAAACAATCTGTGGATGCCAGGTTGCTGCGACGATCCCGAATTTGACAGCCTCCTCGCGAAGGACCAGTCCGCTCACAAAACCTTTGCTGTTTTTTACGGCATGATGGCCCTTCAGCGCATCCCGCATGTCGTCGCTAAAAGCGGCAATCCCGCGGAGCTGCGCCATATTCTTTTTTACAGCCCGCTGGTTTTCCGGCATCGGACTCCGGTCGGCAACCCACCCTTCGCCATACAACCCGATCGCCGGATCGATGTGGTCCAGTTCATGCCGGATCCGCCGCATGGTCTCCAGGTCGTAAATTCCCATCAGGTCAAACCGGAACCCGTCGATATGATACTCCTGTACCCAGTATTTCAGCGAGTCGATCATATATTTCCGGACCATGCTGCGCTCCGAAGCGATTTCAGTTCCGCAGCCCGAGGCATTTGAAAAAGAGCCGTCGGGATTCTGGCGGAAAAAATAGCCGGGCACCGTCTGGTTAAACACCGACCCTTTGATCAGTCCGGTGTGATTATACACCACATCCATAATCACGCCGATACCATGATCGTGCAACGTTTTCACCAGTTGCTTCAACTCCTTGATCCGGACCGTTCCGTCGAACGGATCGGTAGCATACGAACCTTCGGGGGCGTTAAAATTCTGCGGATCGTATCCCCAGTTGTATTTGTCGAGTGGGTGCTCCTCGTCGACCGTGTAAAAATCGAAAACCGGCAGCAGGTGGACATGGGTGATTCCGAGTTCCAGCAAATGAGAGAGCCCGGTCGTTTCCCCATCGGGCGAGAAGGTATCTGTTTCCGTGAAACCCAGGTATTTTCCCTTGTGGTGAATGCCAGAGTTGGGGGAGATCGAAAAGTCGCGGATGTGCGCTTCATAAATGATCCAGTCGGTGAAGTGGCGGTAACGCGGTCCGCGATCGGTTCCCCAGCCGTCGGGATTGGTTTTGGCAGGGTCGAAAATCATGCCGCGGTGGCCGTTCACCCCCACTGCACGGGCCTGCGGGTCGGGCACTTCAGACAGCCAGTCGCCGTCGTTGACCCGAAACGTGTAAAAGAGACCTTCAAGATTGCCGGCAATTTCAACCGACCACACCCCCTCCGATAAAAACTGCAGGGGAACAACCCGAAGTGGTTTCCCCTCTTTCCCGTTTTCGTAGAGGCGCAGCTCAACCTGCCGGGCAGTGGGCGCCCAGATCTTAAAAAGCGTTTGCTGCGGCGACCACCACACGCCCAGATCGTCACCGCTGTAATGCGGGTAAGTCGAAAAATCGATATGGTTAAAATGCCAGTTTCTCATGTTCAGCGAAACAGTGTTTTCCGGAGCATCACACTGCGGGCCGGAAAAGTTTTCCCTTTCACTTCGGAAATCACAACCGTAACTTTCGGGAACCGTTTCAGCCGCCGGTCGTGGCGGTAAAAGCGGTTGAGATCGATGTCGAGGTCGTGTACTTTACCAGCTTCCAGGTAGAGCGGATAAAAATGGTAGTTGTTGGTTCCTTTGAGGCGAAACTTACGTTTCATCCAGAAACTACTGAAAATCAGCAGCGGTTCTTCCAGATCCACATCCACACTGCCGGCATTCCGGACGGTAAGTTTGAGCCAATCCGGATAATAGAGCCGATCTTTTTCCAACAGGATTTCGAGCCGTTTTCTTTTCAGAAAAGAGCTCTTCGGACCCGCTTCCGACGGTTTTTTCCGGCGTTGCACCCCCTTTACAAACAGATAGATCACAATCGGAAGCAACAGGGCAACCAGCACCTCCAGCAGCCGGTACCCATCGGGGCCAACAACCGTGGTGGTTCCGGACGATTCGGTAAGAATATCTGACAAAAAAAACATAGCTGCGTTTTAAAAAATCTGGCGTAAAAATAGCGTTTTACGGTGGCAGTACAATCGTTCGGAAGCCGGATCACACGTTTTGATGTTCGGTCCGGCGGATGATCTCCTCCTGCAGATCCTCGCCCAAATCGTTGAAATAGTCGCTGTAACCGGCCACACGCACAATCAGGTCGCGGTATTTTTCCGGATGTTTCTGGGCGTCGCGCAGGATTTCGGCATTCACCACGTTAAACTGGATGTGGTGCCCATCCATTCTGAAATAGCTGCGTACCAGCTGCGAAATTTTCCGGATGGCTTCGTCGTCTTCAAAAAACGAGGGGGAGAATTTCTGGTTCAGGAGGGTGCCGCCGGTGCGGAGGTGGTCAATTTTGGCTGCCGATTTAATCACGGCTGACGGGCCGCGGGTGTCGGCGCCCTGCACAGGCGAAATGCCCTCCGAAACAGGTTGCCCGGCTTTTCGTCCGTCGGGGCTGGCCTGCATGACGCTGCCAAAATAGACGTGACAGGTGGTGGGCAGCAGGTTGATGCGGTAAGTGGCGCCCCGGGGCGAGTGGTACCCGTTTACGGCAGTGTGGTAAATCTCAAAAACCTCCCGCAGCTGGTCGTCAGCCGCATCGTCGTCGTTACCATATTTGGGTGTCTGGTAGATCAGCCGGTAGCGCAACTCCTCATCCCCTTCAAAATTTCGGGAAAGAGCTGCTGCAAATTCCGGCAGGGTCAGCAGCGATTCGTCAAAAACCCATTTTTTCAGTGCGGTGAGGCTGTCGGTCACCGTTCCCATTCCAACTCCCTGGATGTAGTTGGTGTTGTAGCGTGCGCCGCCGCAGATGTAATCGGTTCCGCGGGCCACACAGTCGTCGATAACCAGCGACAGAAACGGGGTGGGAACGTGCTGCATAAAAATTCGCTCAATAATATTGCTTCCCCTGATCTTGATCCGGACAAAATGGTTCACCTGTTGTCTGAAGGCTTCCAGCAGTTGCGGGAAAGTATCAAAATCGGCCGGTTGGCCGGTTGGCAGCCCGATCTGTTTTTGGGTCCGCGGATCGATTCCGTTGTGCAGCGTGATCTCCAAAATTTTGGGCAGGTTGAAGTAGCCGGTCAGGATGTAGCTTTCCGTTCCGAAGGCACCACTCTCCACACAGCCGCTGGCGCCGCCGTTGCGGGCATCGGCAAGCGTTTTACCCTGTGCGGTCAGCTCCTGCACGATTGCGTCGGTGTTGAAGATGGAAGGTTGTCCGAAGCCGGTTTTTACAATTTTCATGGCTCGGTCGATGAAACGGTCGGGATTTTTTTTGCTGAGCTGAACCATTGAACTGGGCTGCAGCAAACGCATCTCCTCAATCACCTCGAGCAGCAGGTAAGTCATTTCATTCACGGCATCCGAACCATCTTCCTTCACTCCGCCCAGGTTGATGAGTGCAAAGTCGGTGTAGGTATTACTCTCCTGGGCGGTGATCCCCACTTTGGGCGGCGCCGGGTGGTTGTTGAATTTAATCCAGAATGCCTGCAGCAGCTCAACCGCTTCGTCCCTGGTGAGCGTTCCGGCAGCTATTTCGCGGCGGTAAAACGGGTAAAGGTGCTGGTCGAGCCGGCCGGGATTGAAACTGTCCCACGGGTTCAGTTCTGAAATCACTCCCAGATGAACAAACCAGTAATACTGAAGCGCTTCCTGGAGAGTTTGGGGAGCATGGGCCGGAACATTCCGGCAAACCTTTGCCATTTTAAGCAGTTCGTTGCGCCGGACTTCATCCGTTTCGCCGGCAGCCAGCTCATCCAGTTTTTCGGCATGCCGGCCGGCAAACCGGATAAGCGCTTCGGCGGCAATCCGCATGGCTTTCAGCTCTTCGGCCCGTTCAAACGCTTGCGGGTCGTTCAAATAGTCGAGCGCCGACAGTGCATCTTCCACATCAGCAAGGATGTCGAGCATCCCTTTCCGGTAGATTTTGCTGCCGGCAACGGTGTGCCCGGGTGCGCGCTGCTCCATAAATTCGGTAAAAATTCCGGCCTGGTAGGCATCGTGCCACGGCTGCTCCATCGCCTGCATGATCCGGTCGCGGTTGGAACGTCCGCTCCAAAACGGAATGATAATCTCGCGGTAAGCCTCCCGGGTCTCTTCATCCACCCGGAACCACACTTTTTTACGCGAATTCAGGATGTCAAGGTCCTGCAGCGAGTGGACCGTAATTTCGGGATAGGTCGGGGTAGCTTTGGGCGCCGGGCCCCGTTCGCCCACAATCAGTTCGCCGTGGTTGATGCAAACCGTTTTGTTTTCCAGCAGGTAACGAAACGATTTGGCCCGTTGGACCGGAACCGTGTCGCCAAATGCCACGTGGTTTTGGTAGAATTCGGTGATCAGCAAAGCCCGTTCTGCCGAAATCCGGTTGACGGCATTCAGGCTCTCTTCCCGCAGTTGTTCTATTCTTGGTGTCATATTTTCAGCTTTTTTTATTCAGATCATGTAGTATCAAAAGTTCTCACGCCGCCCGAAAAACTATCCTCCGACCTTCACAACAAATCCCGCTGCCTGAAACTGCTGCCGGATAGCTGTCAGCTCCGCACTGCCGGGCGAAGCCTCCACCCCGGGCAGGGAGAGCGGCAGGCCGAGTCGTTCGTACTTCCCTTTTCCAATCCGATGAAAAGGGAGCAGATCGACCTGCTGGACAACCTCCCTGTTGGGAAGTAAAAAGTCGATGGTCTGGCGGATATTTCCGGGGTCGGTATTGATCCCGTTGATCAATGGGATTCGGACCCGGAGCGGCTTTCCGGTTTCAGCCAGCCACAAAAAGTTTTGCAGGATCAGCCGGTTCGAAACGCCGGTGTACTCCTGGTGCCGCGCGTCGTCCATCAGTTTCAGGTCGAACAGGAAAAGACGGGTATGCGGGGCAATCGCTTCGAGCTGGTTGGGCGCCGCAAATCCCGAAGTATCGACGGCGGTGTGAATGCCGGCGGCCAGAGCGGTTTGCAGGAGCGATTCCAGGAAAGCGGCCTGCATCAGGGGTTCTCCGCCCGAAAAAGTGACGCCGCCCCCACTCTCTTCCATCACAATCCGCTCTTTTTCCACCTCTGCCATCACTTCTTCAGCCGTCATTTCGCGACCGATCGTCTCCTCTTCCAAAAACTCGCGTTCGTCGAGCACCACCTTGCGGACAGCACAGCCGGGAACCGGCAGCCAGCTTTCGGGATTGTGGCACCAGCGGCAACGCAACGGACACCCTTTCAAAAAAACTGTCGTACGGATTCCCGGCCCGTCGTGTACGGCAAAACGTTTGATGTCGAAAATTATCCCCACGAATGAATTTTTTTCAAAATATAAATCAGGCATAAAATGGAGCAGGCGCAATCCGGGTTTAACGACTCCCGGTCTCCGGCGGTAAAAGTCCCCCAGACTGTCGCTGCATTATAATATCCAGCATTCGAAAAGCCCTTTCCCGAAGTTGTGGTAAAGGTTCAGATGATAGGTAACTTGAAACTTCATGCCTCCGAAATTAGAAAATAAAATGATTCCCGGTAACGCCGGAGCACGCAATTGTGGCCGGCCAAGCGGCCTCCAATGTTAAATCTGATGTCAGATTAAGACAAAAAAGTCTTCATTTTTGTATAAAATACTTTTTTTGTCTTAATTTCGTCTTCGATAAATTATTAATTCATCTGAAAAAATGTTTGTCAAACAACTGATTTGTCCAATTTCCGAAGAGCGGGTCAACGAACGGGTTGTTCGTTTAAATGCGCTGTTCACCATGTTGCTGGCCCTTGCCGGCATCCTACTGAACTCCAGACTCGCGCTAATTATTCTGCTGGCGGACTTTTTTATGCGGGCATTTACGCCGGTAAAAACCACGCCGCTGAGTTTTATGAGTCAGAAATTGGTCAAGCTGTTGCGGTGGAAAAAAAAGCCGATCGACAAAGCCCCGAAGATTTTTGCGGCGCGTCTTGGCTTCCTGATGACCCTGACCATTGTCCTGCTTTTCCTGGCTGGTCTTTATCTGGCTTCCACGGTCATTACCGCAATCCTGGTTGTTTTTGCCGCCCTGGAATTATTTTTAGGTTTCTGCGCCGGATGCTTCCTGTACACCTACTTCATTCTTCCTTTCACCGGCCAGCGCAACCAATAGTTTTTAATACATTCACAACTTCAACTCTCAAAGCGCCTCCCTCAGGCGCTTTGATCTTTTAGGCACATTCCGGTTTTAGCCGGGCAGGGGTTTCGCCGGATTTCAAAATCGTAAAATTTATAAACAGGTGAATATAAAACTTGTACATTCACCATCAATGTTATAATTTTCGCTTTAAACGCAATGCGGCGGTATGTTCCCGACCAGAAAAAAGATCATCCTTCTTCTTTTCCTGCTATTTTCCGGGTGGATCCTCCTTGGCGCCCCTCCGGCAAGCGACTCGCTGCAAATCCATGAACTGACCATTTTTGTGATCCCCGCTCCTGTTCCGCTCGACTGGAGCTCTCCCTCAGCGCTTTACAGCAGTTTCAAAAAGGGCTACCTCAAACAATTTTTACGAAAAGAGAAATACACCATCGGCCATCTGTTTCTCAAATTCTCTTCTCCGCTGGCAACAGAGCCTTTTTACACGGCAATCCGCTCCGCTTCCAAAAAAGAGATGCGCCAGCTGGTGCTGCGTGAAAAAATCGGGTTGGGTATCCTGGGCGCCGGCTTGTCGGGAAGACTGGAGACCACCGACGAACTGAAGCCCAAAATTAGTATTTACCAGCGCCGGGGCGAGCTGGCTTTTATCACCTACCGGATCAACGAGGCTGCCGCCCGCCGGATTCTTACCTTTCTGGAAACTTTTGCCGCCAAATTCGACGACAAATATGCACCGTGCGACTTTTACGGCGGCGATTTCTGGCCCCGCTTCGAGCATGAAGGGGCGGGATGTACCGCTCTCGGACTTTCCGCCCTCGATGTGGCGGGCCTGCTTGGTAATGTCCCCCGCGAGTGGCGGGTTACGGTCAATATTCCCATGGACCTGATTGGCGGCTCCTTCAACCAGCACCGCCAGGTAAAAAACAAAACGATCAGAGCGCGCTGCGAATGGCACACACCAGCCGGTCTGACCAATATCGACTACGTCCCGTTCAGCATTTACGACCCTGCCCGGATCTACCGCTGGATCCTGAAAAACAGGGACTCCGCCAATCCCGCCCGCGACCGGAATTATTTGCCCGTTGAACAGGACCAAACGCCCGGGCTCTACATCGACTGCCGCCACATCGGGATTGACGAAAGGGAACCCATTTTCCGGCACCGCGAAACCCCTTCGTTTTTTACGGGCCCCCACTACCAAAAAATTGGAGTCGCCATGCCGGTGGTTGCAGAATAATCTCTCTGCCAAAAACATTACCTGCCAGCAACATCCTTTTTTACCGCCAACATCTGTCAGATGGTATCAAAACGCCTGATTCACACAAGTTCCTTTGATATTTCCGCAGGTAGTAAATAGCGAAGCGACTGATTTTTCGCTACTTTCGCAGCATTAAAACATACTTTAATCAAAATGGAATTATTGGTTCTGGGATTTCTGATTCTGTTGAACGGACTATTTTCACTGTCAGAAATTGCATTAGTTTCCTGTAAACGAAACCGCATTGAACAGGTTGCAGCCAAAGGAAACCGGAGCGCCAAGCGGGTGCTGAGCCTGCTCAACTCCCCCGACAACTTTTTATCAGCGATCCAGGTGGGAATTACCCTGATCGGAATTCTGACCGGGGTTTACGGAGGAATCAGCCTGGCCGACGATTTTACCCCCTACCTGCAACAGATTGAGCCGATCCGTGAATTTGCCCCGCAAATTTCCCTGGTCGTCATTGTCATTTTGATCACCTACATTTCAATCGTCATTGGCGAGCTGGTCCCCAAAACCATCGCCCTGAGCAACCCCGAAAGTATTGCGCTGAAAGTTTCGCCCTTCATCTTTTACTTCAGCAAATTATTTTTTCCGATCGTCATATTCCTCTCTTTTTCAACCAGCCTCATCAACAAAATGCTGGGTATAAAAAAACAGTCGGAGTATGTTACCGAAGAGGAATTACGCCAGCTGCTCAAAACCGCCTCACGCGACGGGGTGATCCGTAAGGAACAGAAAGCCATCCACGACAAACTCTTCTATTTTGCCGACAAAAAAGCCAAACACCTGATGACCCACCGCACCGATGTGGAGTGGATCAATGTGGCCGATGACGCCGAAACGCTGAAAAAAAATATCCTGGCCAGTCAACACTCCTACCTGCTGGTGTGCCAGGAAAATATCGACAATTTTATCGGCGTGCTGCCGGTCAAAGAGTTTTTGAAGAATACCGATCTCTCCAAAGAAGATTTGCTGACCGCACTGGTTGTTTCTCCATCGGTCGTTTTCGAAAATGCCGATGCCCAGAAAATCCTGAACTCCTTCAAGGAAAAGCGGCGCTACTTTGCAGTGGTTATCAATGAATATGGCGGTCTGGAAGGGATTATCACCCTGCACGACATTGTGGAAGGAATTATCGGCGCCATCCCCGACGAACAGGACAACGAACCGGAAGTTTTCGTCCGGGAGGACAAATCGGTATTGATCAGCGGAGATGCCCCGGTTGAAATCCTGCACGACATTGTAGACAACCTCGACTTCGATTTCGAAACCATGGACTATGCGACTGTGGCCGGATTTATCCTGAGCAACCTGAACAAAGTCCCCGAAATTGGCGATAAATTCACCTTCGAAAATTTCACCTTCGAAGTGGTGGACATCGACGGAAATAAAATCGACAAAATACTCGTTTACAAAACGAATACCTGAAAAACCAGGCGTCATGACCAGATTTGATCCTTTTATGCTGCCCGTATTGGCGATCCTGCTCTTTTCGTGCAATACCCAACCGGTTAAAAACGCAGAAAAAGCTGCGTTTCGGCAAACCGTTGCAACGCCCCAGCCGGGCTTCCCCCTACCTTCGGAGTTGCAGGAAACCTCGGGGCTTATTTACTCCCACAATTTATTCTGGACCTTCAACGACAGCGGCGGCGAAAATATCCTCTACGGAGTTGACCGCAACGGCAACATCCAGGCAGAAGTGACGCTCAACAATGCCCGAAACGTTGACTGGGAAGACATTGCACAAGACAGCGCATTCATTTACCTGGCAGACGCCGGCAACAACAATGGCAACCGCACCGACCTGGTAATTTACCGAATCTCAAAAGCGCAACTGACCCCATCCGGAAAATCAGCCGCCGACGCTGACCTGATCCGTTTCTCATTTGAAGACCAGCAAACTTTCGGGTACCTGCCCCGCACCACGCCGTTCGATTGTGAAGCGCTGGTAGCAACCGGAGAAAACCTCTACCTGTTTACAAAAAACTGGGCCGACGAAACGACGACAGTTTACCGGTTACCTGCACAGCCCGGTGAACATACAGCCCGGCGAACGGCCCTCTTCGAGGTAAACGGACTGGTCACCGGAGCCGACCTGGCTCCCTCCCAACAAAAGCTGGCCCTGTCGGGATACAAAAATTTCCGCCCCTTCGTGTGGGTGTTCAGTCAATTTGAAGAAGACAACTTCTTTTCAGGCGAGGCGGCTTTTTTCGACCTGGAACCGATACTGGACGCGCAAACCGAAGGAATTTGCTTTGTTTCCGAAGACTCGCTGGCCATCTCCTGCGAACGGACCAACTCCTTCCGGGAACAGATTTTCTGGCTGCCACTTGACCCGAATCAACCTGCACCCTAATCAACCTTTCCTTTTATCAATTCATCATTACCATGGAATACCTGCACCTTGACGACGACTTGCACCTCGAACGAATCAAACCTGGCCATGCCACCACCATTTTCGGCGCAATTGACCGTGACCGCGAATATCTACGCAAATGGCTGCCGTTTGTAGACCAAACCCGCAAACTGGCCGACACCGAAAATTTCATCCGGCTGCTGGGAATCGATTCCGGAAAAGAGCGCGACGACGTGTACTGCATCTGGTACAAAGGCGAATTTGCCGGCCTGATCGGCTACAAAGACTCGGATCCCATTAACCACAAAACCGAAATTGGCTACTGGCTGGCCCGTCATATGCAGGGAAAAGGCATTATGACCCGCTGTGTCGAAAAATTAACCGATTTTGCCTTCCGCAACCTGAAAAGAAACCGGGTGCAGATCAAGGTAGCGGTGGGAAACGCAAAAAGCGCAGCAATCCCCAAACGGTTGGGCTTTCGTTATGAAGGAACCGAACGGGACGGCGAATTCCATACCCGCCGTTATCTCGACCTGGAAATCTACAGTTTTCTGAAAAAAGAGTGGATCGATATGTTGATAAACCGGGTTCATTAAGACAAACAATGAGAATTCCGGCTGTTTTAGAAAACTTTCGGCAATTTTCACTTCTTTTCAGATCACCTAGAAATAACCACAAAACCCTCACAACAAGCAACTTGCATAAAAAAAGAGGACAAAACCGGTTTTTGTCAAAAAAAAGATATATTTGACCGGAAAATTCATTTGTTCGATGTATAAAAATTTGGCAGAATGAATGAGACTGAAAATGGTTTAGCTATGGAAAACAAAACAATCAGAAGAAACCTCTACCGGGTGCTTCGCAAAACCGGAGTTCCCAAGCAGGACATCTCTCTGGAGGCCAGCTTTGACGAGGATCTTCATTTTGACAAAACAGACTGGACCATCTTCACCTTTTACCTGGAAAATATTTTCAATGTAAGTGTGGAAGAAGAGTCCATCCAAAAATTACACAACGTTAACGACACCATTGCCTTGCTCAGAAATACGGCTTGAGCAAGAGGAAAGAAAAAATCCGGGGACTGCAACAGTCCCTTTTTTTTTAAAAAAAAATTCCATTTGAGACACAGCTTACCGTTTATGCTAACTTTTTATCTATGTTTAAACGGATTTGCCAGAAGGTGATCGCGAAAGAAAGGATAAAACCAACTACTTATCTGTAAACTTATTACCAAAAAAATGAATTGGAAACTTCTTTTTACTTTTTTACTGGTCCAGGTCAGCGTTGTGGTTTCGTCACAACAGAAGTGGGAAAAAGCGCCTTTCCGGATCGATCCGCCGGTGTGTTATGGGTCGGGGAAGGTGGAAAAATCTTTTACCCCACCGCCGCCCGAACTGCTCCTGCGCCTGAAGTCAGGAGTTCCTACCGCCAATATCGAGGTCAAGTATATCAACTTCCCTGAAAATGCCAAAGCTGCCTTTGAATATGCCGTTCATATCTGGGAAAACCTGCTGAATACCCCTGTCACCATTTACATCGAAGCGTCGTGGCAAAAGCTCTCCGATAATGTGCTGGGCAGTTGTGGCCCCACAGGCTATTACACCAGTTTTGAAGGAGCGCCCATTCCGTACAGCTACTATCCGGTTGCTCTGGTTGAAAAAATCCTGGAAGAGGAGCTTACCGGCCCCGAAAGTCCGGATATAACCGCCCGCTTCAGCTCTTCCATAGACTGGTATTTCGGGACAGACGGCAACACCCCTGTCACGCAGTACGATTTTGTTTCGACGGTGCTGCATGAAATCGCTCACGGACTGGGTTTTGTCGGTTTCTTTCAGGCAAACGAAAGTACCCAGACCGCAGGTTACGGCTACGGCGACCCGTATGGCACTGCTTTCGACTACTTCATTGAAAACGAAGCGGCTCAAAGACTTACCAACTCAAAACGGTTTCCCAATCCTTCCATTCAGCTGTATGTCGCCCTCACCACCGGCCAGTTATATTCCGGAAGCCCGGTCGCTTACCAATGGGGCGGAAAAACCAGGCCGCGACTTTATGCCCCGGCCACCTACAGTTCCGGTTCGAGTGTTTACCATCTCGACGAATCAACCTATCCCTATGGAAACGAAAATTCGCTGATGACCCATGCCGCCGGAAAAGGAGAAGCCATCCACAGACCCGGCCCGCTCTCCTCCGGAATTTTAGCCGACATCGGCTGGAAACACCTCTACATCCGCTTTAATGAACTGAAAGATGTGGAAAACAGCGCTCAACCGCTCCTCTTCGAAGCCTCCATATCGGGCGATCTGGGAGTTGATACCACTTCGCTTTTCCTCTTTTACTCCACCGACACTTTTAAAACCCACGTCGATTCCATTGCGCTGACGCCACAAACACAGCCCACTTTTTTTGCGGCCTCTCTGTTGCCTCCCGTTTCGCAGGGCTCCTTGTTCTATTTCATTTCAGCCCGCGACACACTGGGACGCCGCTACACCAAACCCGACCTGGCGCCTGCCTTTGTTTATGAGCTCTACATCGGGCCAGACACCATCAAACCGGTCATTCAGCACGACCCAATCGCCTTTATTCTGAGCTCGGAAAAAGAGGTGGAACTGCGGGCGACCGTAACCGACAACCTGGGAATCGACACGGTGTGGGTTAACTACTCGGTCAACGGCGTCCCAAAACCTCCATTTGGTTTGTCGCCTCAAAAAGACGACCTTTTCTCGGGTTTCTTCCGCTTCAGCAACGAGGAGCTGACCGACAACGCCCGGATTGAATATACCATTTGGGCCCGCGATGCTTCGTCGGCAAAACATGTAACGGTTCTGCCCGGCCAGGGAACCTTCTCTTTCACGGTTGAACCCATCTACCAGCCTGTTTCCGCCTACTTCAATGATTTTAACGGGGTAACCTCAGACTTTATCCTGAAAGATTTCAACATCTCGCAACCACAAAACTTCGACAATGGCGCCCTGCACAGCCCGCACCCCTATCCAAGCCCGGAGAAAGACAATACCTTTCTGGAATTTATCACCATCTTACGTTATCCGATCCTGGTGAAACAGGATGGACGGGTGAGCTTTGACGAAGTGGTGCTGGTTGAACCCGGTGAAGCGGGCTCCGTGTTTGGCGACGATGACTTCTGGGATTATGTGATTGTGGAAGGGAGTAAAGATGCCGGCAGAAGCTGGTTGCCCCTGGTCAACGGTTATGACTCGCAAAGCCAGGCTGCCTGGCTGACAGCTTATAACCAGAGGATATCGGAACAGAATTCGCTGACACCGGGAACCAAAGAGCTCTTTTTTACCCGTGAGTTCAGCCTTACCGGAAACGGCAATTTCAACGCCGGCGACACGGTGTTGATCCGGTTCAGGCTCCACTCCGATCCGTATGCCCACGGCTGGGGTTGGGCTATTGACAATCTCCGGATCCAGCAGCCGGCTACAGCCGCATCACAGCCGCTGTTGGCCGCCGCCCCGCTGCTGTTGTGGCCCAATCCGTTTGCAAACGACCTGCACCTGCGGTCGGTTTCGCCGGAGAGCTTCCGCGAACTGCATATTGAAATCACCGACCTGACCGGGAGGCTGGTTTTCCGGGAATCATTCCGCCAGGTTTTCCCCGGCGCCACCCTGAAAATCGACGCGGCACATATCCCCGCCGGATTTTGTATCATAACGGTCAAAGCCGACGGGATTCCGCTGCTTCGCCAAAAAATGATCAAAAGCGGCGGGAACAGCCTGCCTTAAAAAATTATTCCGCAGCTCTTACCGAACTGCGGAATAATGATTACTAACCTTCAGCGAACCGGCTCTATTTTTTCAGATCCTTGATTCTCAGGTTGCGGAACTTAAGCGGAGAGCCGTGTCCCAGGAAGCCGATGTAGCCCGACGGGTTGAGCAATCCCGGATGTTTGCGCTGGTCGGCGGTTTCCGTGCCATTTTTACTGGCTTCGGCAATATCTCCGTCAAGAATAACCTCTCCGTTCAGCGTAACCTTAATCCGGTTTCCAATGGCCTGAACCTCCTGGTAGTTCCACTCGCCAACCGGTTTCAGGAAACCACGTTTGGCCGGAATCACCCCGTAAACCGAACCGTGATATTGGTACGGTTTGAGGTTTTTATAAATTTCGGCTTCGTTGTCCAGAATCTGCAGCTCCATGCCCTGGTATGCGGCATCTCCTTCGCGCGGGGTACGGATTCCCAGGCCGTTGTTGGCGCCGGGAGTCAGCTGGAATTCAAAACGCATGATAAAATCGCTGTATTCGCGATCGGTGTACAGATTGCCGGATCCCCGACCCGAGGGCTGGCACACCAACATTCCCTCCTGGGCAAAATAGTCGGTGGTGTTGCCGGTCCACCCCTGCATATCCAATCCGTTGAACATCGGCATAAAACCTTCCTGTTCTTCTTCTTTGCTGACAGCGTACGGTTTTGGGCGCGGAATCTCGCGAAGATAGATATCGCGGTAAGCGACCTTGCTCCCGTGTGCCTGCAACTCGATCTGCGCTGACGGGAAAATCGGCTGGCTTCTGTCCCAGAAATTTTCGAGGACCACATTGTCAACCACCAGCTGTCCGTTCAGGTAAACCGTTACCTTGTCGCCAATCATTTTGATATAGAACGTATTCCACTCGTCCAACTGGTTGTCGGCTACCACCAGCGGTTTGCTCATATTCTTCTGGTTGTTGTACAAACCACCCGATCCAACCTGTGCCCCAACATTCACCCGCGAAGTATCCCAAATCTGTACCTGGGGAGTTCCGCGCAGGTAGATGCCTGCATCGGGTTCTTTGCCGGGGAAGAGTTTCCAGTCGACATACAGCTCAAAATCGGCATAATCCTTCACCGTGCAGAGGTTGTCTCCTTTTCCGGCAAAAACGAGGATCCCGTTTTCCACCAGCCAGGTTTCGGCAGCCTGCTTGTCGGCTTTTGCCTGCGCTTCGGCCAATGCTTTGGGGCTCATTTGGGCACGCGAAATGGGGTTTCCGACCAACCCTTTCCAACCGGTCAGGTCTTTCCCGTTGAACAGCGCCACAAAACCATCCTCCTGCGGTAATCCGGCCAGGTGTTTCAACAGGGCCTGCTTCTGGTAATCGGCTTCCGCATCTTTATTGAGCGAAATGGCTTTCTTCACAATTCCTTCCACCAGGGTGCCATACAAACCAGAGTTGGCCAGAACCATCGAATTGACCGACTGAACAGCCGTTTGCTGCAGCGCGGCATCATCCAGGTATTGGGCAACAAACATCAGCGCCGGCAGGGTGCTGTTTCGGGCAATCCCCTGCAAAATCTGTTTTTTCTGATCCACACCATTGGCCAGTTCCATCGCATTGCGGAACATCAGCACCTTCTGGTCGGCACTGTTTTTCGATCGGTTAATGCCTGCGATGTAACTCGAAAGGGCCGTATCGTGAAATTTTCCCGAAGGATTGTTTTTGCTGATCCGGTAAAGTGCGTCGAGCGCTGTAAAATCACTCCAGCCAGCAAGGGCTTTCAGCGCTGCCTCTTTTTGAGCGGTGGTGCTGGTTTCAAAAGCCTTTTCCACGACTCCGAGTGCTTCGGCGCCACCCATTTTAGCCAGGACATAATAGTAACGAAGCTGTTTATCTCCTGCCTCTTTCATCATCGGGAGGGCGGCAGCAACCTGTCCGGACTGATTGTCGGAGTTTTGCAGTGCGGCGAACAGAGCCTCCTGCAATGCGCGGATCTCATCGTCGCCAGTAGCGTTGTTGAGCAATGCCGCAATTTTCTTTTCATCTCCGCTTTTGGCAACTGCCGAAAGTGCCCGGGCAGCAGCCAGCCGTACCTTTGCATCGCTGTTTGCTACTTCGCCAAAAATTAACCCGGCATACCGGTCAGCCTGCCGCCTGGCAATGATCTCGATCAACGCGCTGCGTGCTGCCCCCGACACCTGGGGAATAAAGGCCGCCGCCGCTTCGGCAACCCCTTCTCCGGCAATTGTCAGCAAAGCGCTCTGAGTGGCAGCAACCAACTCCTCATCGCCGGTTTTCATCAATTCAGTGAGCGGGGCCACAGCTTTGGCCTGTCCAACTTTGGCAGCAGCTTTCACGGCAGCCAGTTGAACCGGCTTCTGATCAGACGACAACAGCTGAGCAATCAGCGGAAAAGCCGACTGGTCGTTTTGTTCAGCCATCAAAGAAATCAGTTCAGCCTGCAGTTCGCTGTTTTTGGTTGAACGGGCAGTTTTCTGAACAGCTGCCGAGACGCCCGGGGAATAAAGGTTTCCCAACAAAGCCTGCGCAGCCATCCGGTATTCTTTGCTGGGCGATTTAAGTGCCTTCATCAGATCGGGAACTGCTTTCTTGCCGGCTGATTTTACCAGGATCTCCAGCGCAGCACTCTGGGCATATTCCGGCATTCCGCCTGTTTTGACAAGTTTCCGGCAAGCCTTTTCGGCATACGAGCCATTTCCATTTTCAGCGCTCCGGCTAAGGAAAAGCAGGTAGGAACCGGCAGCGTCGGTCGCTTCAAAAGAATATTTTGCCTTTGCCGCTTCGGCAGCCAGCAGAGCACCCGACGACAGGTCGCCCATTTCGGCCAGCGTGCGCAGAACGGCTTTTTTCAGTTGCGGTTGGGCCGTTGCGGCCAGCGCCCTTACTTTTGCAGCAGCCGGCGCATATCCTATCTCTCCGAGAGCCTGCACCAAAATCACCTGCTGCTTGCCGCCGGCATTGGACAAGGCGTCGGCCAGAGCAAGTTTGGCCGGCTCGGTTCCAATTCGCACCAGTACCCGGGCTGCCGGATCACAAAGCCGTTCGCTCCGGAGGTATCCGCTTACCACCGCAACAGCTTCCTCGCCTGCCACATACTGTAGCTCCTGCAGCAGAAAATCTTTTACTTCATCATTTTTGACATTTCCAAGCGCCTTACAAAGAGCCTGTGAACAATTTTTCATCAGATTTTTGTCGGCACCACGGGCGACAAACTTCACCAGGCCGCTGATCGCATAACGCGAAGCCACATCGTCGCCTGCTCCCGGAGCAACCAGCCCCGCGGCGATCGCCGTCACGGCAGGTTCGCCCAACGCTGCAAGTTCAGCCATCAGGAAATCCTGCTCGGCCGAACTCTGTGGCGGCAACTTCATCAGCAGGTCGGCAATTTTGGTCTCAATTGTGCGCTGGTCATTCTGACGCGGTTGCGCGATAAGGCTAACCGATAAAACCAGGGCAAACAGGGTTAATATGATCGTTTTTTTCATTATCAATCGGTATTAAAAGGATTATCAAATATTCCAGGGAGCCCGCATCGGCTGGTTGATGAGGAGATTTGCGGCATGGTCGTTTACAAACTCGAGCTTCTCGGGATCGAACTGCAACGAACGTCCTAACCTGACCGCAATGATGGCCATATTGACCAGCGTACAGGAGCGGAAGCCGTTCTCTTCATTGAGGGCAAATTTCTGCCGGGTTCTGACAGACTCCGAAAAATCGGTCAGTTGCGGCTCCGGATCAGGGAAAGCAGCCAGTTTCTTTTCCAGATCAGGAATATCAGAACGGAAACCCGGATAGAGTTTTCCTTTGGGGCCTTCGATGTACGGAACATTGGTATCCTTGTTTTCTCCGTCGAGAATAATTTTGCAGCCATCGGCATAAGTCAGTTCGATCCGTTTCCAGGTGCCGGCTGCATCGGGGTGCTGCTGGGGAGCATCCACCTCCACCCGAACGGGACTGGTGTGATCTTTTCCGAGGAAATACTGAACAGGATCGAGGTAGTGCTGTCCCATATCGCCCAGTCCACCACCGTCATAATCCCAGTAACCCCGGAAGGTTCCATGCACGCGATGGGGATTGTAGGGTTTGAACGGCGCAGGGCCGAGCCACATGTCGTAGTCGAGTTCGGCCGGAACCGGCTGAATATCGAGTGACGTTTTTCCTACCCAGAAAAATTTCCAGTTGAAGCCGGTGGCGGCATTCACCGTAACCTTTAACGGCCATCCCAACAAACCACTCTGCACCAGCTTTTTGATCGGCTCAACGGTGGTTCCCATTCCATAAAACTGGTCTTTAAACCGGAACCAGGTATTCAGGCGGAACATGCGCCCGTGCTGTGCAATGGCTTCGCGCACCCGGATTCCTTCGCCAATGGTTCGGGTCATCGGTTTTTCGCACCACACATCTTTGCCGGCTTTGGCGGCATCAACACTCATAATGCCATGCCAGTGCGGCGGAGTGGCAATATGTACAATGTCAATTCCGGGATCAAGCAGCAGCTCCCGGTAGTCGTGGTAGGTTTTGGTGCCCTGCGGACATTTGTCCAGGGCCGTTTTCAAATGGTTGGCATCCACATCGCAAATAGCCGTCAGGCGCGAACCGGGATAGCCAATATGTCCCTGCCCCATACCTCCTACGCCGATGATCGCTTTGGTCAGCTGATCGCTGGGCGCCAGGTATTTGTTTCCACCCAGCACATGGGCCGGAATAATGGAAAAAGCTGCCACCGAGGCAACTCCGTTTCTGATAAATTTTCTTCGGTTCATAGTTTCAGTATAATCCTGTAATTTATTGTTGCTTTTAATCCATTTCTCCAACCCGGCAAAAACCCTTCACCATCCGACCCGGCAAAGCCGACTGTAGCCGGAAAACCCCGTCAAAACTCAAAAATACAGCTACTTGAACAGAAAAAACCCACTGAAATTTAAAA
Organism: Prolixibacteraceae bacterium; assembly: GCA_029975525.1. GTDB lineage: Bacteria > Bacteroidota > Bacteroidia > Bacteroidales > Prolixibacteraceae > UBA1413. Next base: position 27,598 of record JARKOX010000090.1, read on the forward strand.
AAGGAAATTTTTAAAAAGAGAAGAGCTCTTGTGCAAAAAAAGAAAACAACCTACACATATCACTGACATCATGCAGATTACACCATACGCATTTTTTAACGGGAGGCCGGTCTGCAAAACTTTTCGATTTCTATTCGCCGGCATCTTCCAACCAGCAGCAAAGATTCGAGGGAAAAACCCTAATCGAGAATAATTTAAAGAATAATCTTCTGCGCTGCCACCTGGCAGGCAGAGGCAATAATCAAACAGGTTTTATCTCTTCAGCATGGGAAAAAGCTGCCGGATCTGTTCCTCGGAGGGGCGGCGGCCATATTCGCAAATTTCAAAGGCTTCTGCCGCAATGGCGCTGGCTGCCTGATCGGGTCCATACCATTTTGCCAGCGATTCGCGGATGGCAGGGGAGATATCAGACTTCCGGGTTGCTGCCAGCCACAGAAAGCGGTCTTCCTCTTTCTGCGGAACTTCGTCGAGTCGTCCGGCGGTCCAGGGGAGCCATTCAAAAAACTGCGACTGGTGGGCCGCCATTGCATAGATTTTCTGTTCCACCACGTTTGAAATATCGACGGCAATATCGGGGCGAAAGGGGGTAGGTTTCTGAAAACGATCTTCAGTATAAAGAAATACCGGATTCTTTTTCAACGGAGGGGTGTCGGGTGCAATGTTGGGTACGATAACCAGGTAGGCGGCATCCTGAACCAGGATGGCGGTGTTGCGGTGATCGGGGTGGTAGTCGTTGGGGCGCGGTCCGATGACCACATCGGCGTTCCATTCGCGAATCAGCCGGATCAGCTCGAGCCGGATCTCCAGCTCAGGCATCAGCAGACCGTCGTGGTGATCTAACACCACATATTTAACCCCTAACCGCCGGCCCGCTTCCTGGGCTTCCTCCATCCGGCGCCTGGCCAAAGCTTCCCCGCTCATCTGGTGGTGTCCGGCATCGCCGTTGGTCACCGAAACAAAAAGCACCTGGTGTCCGGCTTCGGCAAAAAGCAGCGCGGTTCCCCCGGCATCGATATCACAATCGTCGGGATGGGCGCCAATGACCACCAAATTGATTTTGGACTCCTGCGAAAGTCCTGTCAAAAAAGAGAAGAGCAGAAAAGGGAAAAGAATTGCCAGCGTTTTCATCGTCAGGTCACGGATAAGTTACCCGATAAAATTAAGAAAGAATTGACAGGAAAAATAACTTTTCGAGATCCTTTCCGTGACTTTTCTGACTGGCTAACGATGCTCCAGTGCCCCGCGGTCGGGGCGGCCGGTAACTGGCGTCCCCAGCATATCTCTTCCGGGATGTCCCGGAACTTCAAAACCGGTATCGATGGCGGGAGATCCTTCCTGTAACAGAAATTTCAAAAATTGTTTCCACCCCAAAAAAGGTGGCTGGCCGTTAACAAAGCGGGGATCTTCGGTTATCTTGTGCAGGTCTTCGGGTTCTCCGGCAATCTTTCCATAAAAAAGGTTTGCGCTGAAAAAATTGCGCGTGCTGTTTCCCAAACCGACCGATGAGCCGCTGGCTTCCGAATAGAAAATATTATTCAGGTAAGCTGTCGAGTCGCTGTAACCTTTCCAGCTTTTGTGGTAAATCAACATCACCGAATCCATTCCGGAGCCAGAAAAGACAACATTATTGTAAATGCGTGTATTGGTCGCCGGACCAGAAATGCGGATCTCATGATGAGCGTTGTTTTCAAAAATATTGTAGCGGATCACCGTCCCATCGTTGAAGGAGGTTTTACTGCTACCATCGCAACAGACCAGAATCGCCCCAAAACCATTATGATGACTGTAATTGTACTGAATTACGGTATTCTTACACCGAAAATCGCTGTCAAATCCGCCTGCGTCGACATCGGGCCGGCTGTTCCAGCTGTCTGTTGCTGAATTGTAAACGGTGTAACAGGCTTCGTTGTACTGAAACAAGGCGTTATCGCAATTAAAAGGGAATGATGCATTTCCGCTTCCTTTCACACCGTTGCGGAAGAACAGGTTGTGTTCAACCAGCGGGGCTTCTGCCACCCGCACAATCAAGGCATTGGCCCCTGACGCCTCAAACCGGTTGTTGCGCAGCACAATCCGACGGCTGGGATACCAGTTGTGAGTTTTTCCGTCGGCAAGTTTCTCTCCCCACTGGCTGTGTAACGACCGGTCCCACCACACCGAAGTATTTGACCAGCCCGTCCGGTCAACATCGTGAATGTAACAGTTCTCTGTAAAAAGACCGTCAAAATTGGACTTTATCCGTTTGGTTTCATCTTCATCCCAGGTAATCTCAACGAAAACGCCGCCATTGTTTTTATTACTCATATCGCCGTTCACATTACAAATCTCCAGATTGGTCAGAAAAATATCGTGGAGTGTTCCACAATCCCGGCCTTCGATGTAAAGAGCTATTTTGGGGGCAAATACAAAAGAAACATTTTCTTTTTCGAGGTGCTCCCGGGGGGTTTCAAAATCCCGGAAGTTCCGGACAGTGAGGTCACGAAATTCGATGTATTCCTGGTTAAACAAGCGTATGGTGTAAGAGGCTTTTTCACCTTTCCCCACCTCTCCGTTGGCGTCGATAACCGGCGCGGGGCCATTCCCATAAGCCCCCACAACAATTCTTTTCCCCGGCAAACCACTCCCTTTGGGAGCCAGGTTACCAATCCAGCTACCCCCTCTGCGAAACAACACAGAATCGCCGGGCTTCAACAAAACCTGGTTAAGCCGCTGAATTGTTTTCCACGGATCTCCAACTGCAGTTCCACCGTTGAGGTCGTTACCTGAAACATCATCCAGGTAATAAGTAGTCTGGGCTACTCCTCCCTGGATAAACAGCAGACAGCAAAAAAGGACGCCCAAAATTTTATTCATCATTTCAAACAAACTGAATTAAAAAAAACGACACTCACCGGATAACAAAGAGCTGTTTGTGATCCGCACGGCAGCTCTTTGTTAACCAATGTTTTCTCCGGCAATCCACCTGAGATTTCCTTATCAAAAACGCCAAAACTACTTTCGTAAAAGCTCCAGCATTTCGGCAGCATAGCGTTCGCCCAGGAGGCGCTGGCTTTTTGAATCGAAGTGGGTACTGTCGGTAGTGGCAGTACCTTCGGCAGTAGCAACTCCGGTAACAGCAACCCGTTGGGGCAACTCAACTATCATCCGGTTAAAAGCGGCCCGCTCGGTCCGGCCTTCCCACAGTTGCCCGGCAACAAAGGGGAGCTCCGGATTTTTAAACGCTTGGCGGAATGCCTGAATCAACACCGGTATCTGCTCACGGTACTCCTCCACTTTTTTGATGTCCGCTTCCCCCTGATGCCAGATAATCCCTTTTAAAGTCCCGTATTTCATGGCCATTTTAGTTCTTTTCACGGCTTCGTTGTAGAGTAAGGTTCCGGGCATCCATTCAGCAAGAGCAGTTCCTCCCCGGGCATTTACCACCAGTCCGATCGTTTTTCCGGGAGCAGCCGCAGCAATGGTGCGGGCAAACGTATATCCCGGTCCCAGCCGCTGCATGTTGAGATCTTTCCGCACGGTAGAGTATTTATTGAGAGGGTTTGCTGCCTTTTCCCATTCATTCCCGGGTTCCCCCGTAAAGAGAAAAACATTCTTCAGCGTATCCCGGTCCTGGTTTTCAACCACTGCCCGTCCGGCCATATTCGACTGGCCAATCAGCAAAAATATCTCCATCGCGGCGGGCTGAGGCTCTTTTTTTGTCCGCTTCGCCACCGCACCACTCCGGCCGCTTCCCAAAATCCCTGTCACCAATAAAACAGTGAACAGGATCACCCATTGCTTTCTCTTCATTTTCTGAAAAATTATCTTTTGTCGAAATATTCAATCAGGCTATAAATCTGCGTGTTGAGTTCTTTCATCAGCTCCATCATGGGCGTCCACACTTCATAATCGTTGTTTATGATTCCTTTGTTGGAATCGACATTGGAGGGATCCACCCCTTTGGCAGTGGGGTCGTTGTCCTGGTACTTAAAATAGTGCCATCCGACGCAGTTTTTTGCTTCGAGCAGCGCCAGGTTGTAGTTCTGGTAAAAGAGGCCGCGGTCGCGTTGGGTCCGGACAATCCAACCGGCGCCGCTTTGATTGGGCATCCCCGAATCTTCTCCTTTGGTATAATATTCGGTAACAATAAACGGTTTACCGGTCCAACTGCTCCAATTGGCCATCTGCTCCGCGTCGGGAGTCCAGTAGTTGTAATAATTGTTCGAAACAATATCCAGGTATTTCCCAATTGCTTTCATAAACTGGGGATGGTTTTTCTCATCGCTGTAGAACCGTGCCCCAATATACATGTGGTTGGGGTCGTATTTTTTAATGGCTTTTGACACGATCGAGAAATACTTTTCGCCGACCAGCGCCATAAAAGCCTCCCGATGGTTGTCGGTGATCTGCTCCCGGGTGATCCCTTGATCTTTCAGCCATTGAACGGCAGCCTGATGGCCATGCTCTTTTTCGGGCAGCGCCAAATAATTATCGAGTGCATTGAACTTGAAGGGCATTTCGTTGTCGGAAAAATGACCAAATAAGTTAGGGTCATCTTTGGTAGCCAGCAACTGACGCGCATGCCGGTCGCAAAAAGATTCAAAACCGGGATCAAACACAAAAATGGCGTCGTTGGGATAGCCGGTGTGTCCAGGCTGCTGAAAAGTTCCGCCGCGCTCTTTCCCGTAACTACTCATGAAGTTCCAGTTGATGGTGTAGGCAAACGGTCTGTCAGCTGTTTTATTGGCTTCGACGATAGCCTGGGTGTCAGACCAGGAGCCGGCGCAATTGAACCCACTCTCCTGAAGCATGCCGATGGTTTCGCGGATCCAGTTTTCAGGCGAACCAAATTTCTGTTTCAGCGCCTGTTGGTTCCGTTCCGAACGCCCCATATTGATACTGTTGAGCGCCACATTGAAATAGCGATACCCTTCGGGATCGACTCCCCACCAGCGGTCTCCGATTTTTTTCACATGAAAGAAGCCGGTTGCCTGGGTACGGTATTTCAACCAACCGCCGTAGCGACTCCGTTGCGCCTCCCTTTTGGGGGGTTTGTACCCGTCAAGTAACGCTAAAGTACGGGTTTCAAAAGGTTCGTAAGGGGAAAACCGGGGCTTATCCGGCGTATAATTGCGCCGCTGAGCCTCTACAAGAATATATTTCTGGGTCTCTTTTTTTGCTGCCTTCTTTTTTTCCACCAGGACAAACCCCGATAAAAGCAGCAATGCCGACAAACAAAATGCAATTTTTTTCATTCCATTTCCGAATTGAGTCTTTCAAAAAAGATTTTCAAAGTTAAAAATGATTTTCAGCCTCCGGCTGATCAGAAAAGGAAACAGGGAAGCTATCACTTCCGCTGTTTCCTGTTTTTATTATCTGAAACGATAAACCTTCCTTTTAATCAGCTAAACAAAGCTTACTGGTTGTATCCTTCATTTTGCGGAAATCCGCCCATCGCATCGCGTTCGCCCTGCGGAATAGGCCACCGCACGTGGTAAGGCTGGATGTTGGTCCGGCAGGCATAATACAAAGGATTGGGAGCAGCCACTCCTCGGAAAGAGGAAACTCCTCCGTACAGATGCACTCTTTCGACCAGCTTTCCAACACGTTTGAGCATAAACCAGCGATGCCCTTCAAAAGCCATCTCACGGGCGAATTCATCCAGCAAGATATCTTCAGAGAGCGCTGCAAGCTGCTGATCGGGAGCAGCTGAAGAGATACGGCTTCTCCGGATCTGATTGATATATTCAAGCGCTTTGGCATTATCTCCCAGCCGCAGATGAGCTTCGGCGGCCGTAAACAGCACCAGCGGATAACGGAAAATATAAACATTGTTATAACTCCTGTTGGTCAAGGGCTCTTTCACCCAATCCCAATATTTTTTGCAGCTGATATTGGCATTCCGGTAATAGTTATCGCCTTTCAACTGGCTGTTGTCGTTCAGTTTGAGGGTGTCTCCGAAGTTATACTTCACCTTGCTGAAATCATACTGCGGATCGTTGTAGGTGTAGTAATGCTGCCACCAGGAGGTCCATCGTTTGTCATATTTGGCATCATACAGGCTGATCAAGTAAGGGTTGGGATGGATGCGGGTCCAGCCGTAACCGCCATATTCCCGAGCAGGAATACATCCCGGCACCGACCTGTATTGGGTGGTAAAGATGAGCGACAGGCGGTGGTAGGGACCTCCCCCGGGTGCAAACTCATCAAACTGCATGACATACATCGACTCTTTGGTAAGGTTACGACGGTCCTGCGTAAAAATTTTATCCGGATTTTCGAGTGCAAACGGTCCTTCCTGAATAATTTTTTCAGTCTGCGAAACAGCCGTTTCATAATCCTGCAGCCACATGGCCACATCGGCTCTCAACCAACGGGCTACCCCTTGATTAAACTTCCCCGAGACGACCCCCCAGTCGCTCCCGTAATATTCAATTGCTTTATCCAGGTCGGCAACAATCTGGGCATATACCTCTTCGGATTTGGCCACGTCATAAACCCGGCCATCAATATTCTGGTAAGTGGTAGGTTCGATATTCAACCAGATATTGTCGAACTTGCGCACCAGCCAGAAATAGGCATACGCCCGGTAAACGTACGCTTCGCGCAGGATGACCCTTTTATCTTCCGGGTTGATCTGTGCCGCCTCACCAAAGGCGATGATGCTGTTGGAACGTTCGATAATCTGATACCATTTTTGCCACCAGCTCCGAACGATCCCCTGAGTCGTCAAATCAATATCGGTACGGTAGCGGGATATATCGGCCACGCTGGCCCGGTTGAAATCAATGTCGGTACCGCTATCTCCCATGATATTCGCAAAGTAGTTACACTCATTTTCCGATGTCTGGGCCCTTTCAATGGTGTAAAGACCATTAACGGCCGATTGCAGTCCGTCGGCAGTGGTATACAAAAAGTCGGTGGTCACTTCAGAAGGGTTTTCCTCTTTCAGAAAGTCTTCGCACCCGGCCGTCAAAAATGCCAGAAGAAGGGAGAAGACCCAAAGGCTATAATATTTTTTTATCGCTTTCATAACAGATAATTTTTAAAAATTAATGTTAACTCCAAAGGTGTAATTTTTTGTTTCGGGATACTGGTCGGGATTTAACTCCGGGCTATAAGACTTAAAATCTGTCGAAGTCCACAGGTTGTCGCCGGTCACATAAACTTTCACCCTTGAAATCCCTGCTGCTTTTAGCCATTTGCCAGGCAGATTGTACGCAATCGTCACATTACGCAGCCTGAAGTAGGAGGCATCCTGGTAAGCCATTGCCCCGCGGTAGTCGGAATAGTTTGTTGCGTGCGGGCGGAATGCCGTGTTCGACGGATTTTCGGGTGTCCAGTAATCCTGTTTGATTCCGTTCAGCATACCATCCATCCGTCCTCCGTAATTGTATTCGGTCAGAAAAATGTTAGCCCGCTTCACCCCCTGAACCGTATAGAGATCGGCAGAAAACTCAAAATCTTTGTAGGCCAGGCTGGAAGAAAGCGATCCCAGCCACTGGGGATTCCGATCGATGGTTACCCGGTCGTCGGCTGTAATAAGGCCATCGGGCACTCCATCCGGACCGGAAACATCCGCAACTTTCACATCCCCCGGACGGGCATTGGGCTGAGCTGAATTGGCAATATCATCGCCCAACTGCCAGATACCCTCAAATTTATAATCGTAGTACACGTTTACCGGCTTACCAATAAACCAACGGTTTGAAACATCATCGATATAGGCTCCGGTAATGGGGTCCTGCAAAACTCCTTTCAGCAGCTTGTTTTTATTGGTAGAAAAGTTGGTGGTCACCGACCAGTTCAGATCTTTGGTCGTAATGACAAAACCCGTTAAGGAGACCTCCAAACCGGTATTCTGGATCTCGCCCAGGTTGGACGGAATTCTGGAATAACCCAATACCGTGGGAAGTTGCCGGTCAACCAACAGATCGGTGGTATTCGACTGGTAATACTCCACGCTACCGGAGAGCCTGCGATCGAGCAGTGCAAAGTCAATCCCTGCGTTGGTGGTGGTGGTGGTTTCCCATCTCAAATCGGGATTTGGCAACGAGTTTCCAGGCAGGTAACCCACCACCGGCTTATCGCCCGAAACGTAAAAAGCATTGTTGGCAGTAGCCAAACTGCCATAGGGATCAATCGCCTGGTTTCCGATCTGCCCATAGCTCACACGCAATTTGGCTTCATTCAACCATGTAAAGGACTGAACAAACGACTCTTTGTGCAGATTCCAGGCTGCGGCGGCCGAAGGGAAGTACCCCCATTTATCGTTGGCGCCAAAGACTGAAGAACCGTCGGCACGAAGGGTGAAATTTAACATGTATTTGTCTTTCAGCACGTAATTGGCCCGTCCCATAAACGATACCATTTTGCGGTCGGTTTTTCCCCTTCTCACCTCAGACTGCAAGGCCGATCCAAGACTGTTAATGCCAAAAAAGTCATTCCCCAGTTCAAGTGCAGTGGCAGTGGTGGAGGTAATGTACCTCGGCTCGATCCCCTGCATTGCGGTTAAATCCAGCTTATGGTCGTCGCCAAACACCTGGTTGTAGGTAAGAATATTTTCCAGCAGATAGTCGCGGGTATTGTAAAAGTTGATGCTGGCATACCCTTGGGTGAGGCTCGCCGGATCTTCGAACGACCGGAAAGTGTTGGTTTCCCGATTTCGGCTGTTCATGCTCACATTCAGTTTATATTTAAAACCAGGCAGAAACAGCGGTGATACTTCCAGGTATCCGTTCAGGATCACCCGTTCGGCTTTATATTCGTAATCCCTTGTTTGATCGTAAAACAGCGGGTTGACCGATTTCCCGTCGCCGGTTGGATAATGAACCAGCTTACCCTGCTCATCGTATATTTTCGAAATCGGCGAAAAGGTAATAAAATCCACCCACGAGTTGGTCTCCTGGTTTTGGGTGTAAGTCGTATAATAAACCGACAATCCTGTTTTGAAGGTATTCGAAATATCCTGGTCAAGGGTCAATTTGCCGGAATATCTTTTCAGATCAGAACTGTAGCGAATCCCATCCTGGTAATAATATCCCAGCGAAGCCGAATATTTGGTTTTGTCGTTACCGCCAGCCAGCGAAACATCGTGTTTAGTCAGCGGCACATCTTTTTTGAAAGCGTAATCCGTCCAGTTTACGTAGTTTTTGTTGGCAATACTCTCCATTTCGAGCGGGGTAAACATCTGCTCGTCATCGGGGTAGGTTCCCACCCAGCCGTTTGCTGCCGTAGCCAGGTCGCCACGGTAGGCCTCCCGCCTCAGCTGGAGATACTCTTCGGGCGAGAAGATTTCGAAGTTGGGATCCACATTCTGGACGCTGTAATAGCCATGGTACGTAACATTGACTTTGTTTTTCGTGTCTTTCCCCCGTTTGGTCGTAATCAGGATTACTCCGTTGGAGGCGCGGGCGCCGTAAATGGCCTGTGAGGAGGCGTCTTTCAGTACCGAAATGCTTTCTACATCATCGATATTGAGTTCGTTGATCGAAGAGATCGCGACTCCGTCAACCACATAAAGCGGAGCGTTTCCTCCTTTCAGCGAGCGGGTTCCACGGAGCAGCACATTTGAACTTCCCCCCGGACGGCCGTCGCTCAAAGTAACATAAAGCCCGGCTACTTTCCCTTTTAGCATGCCTTGTAAGTCGGCAGAAGGCTGAGCCACCAGCTCCTCGGTTTTCACCGTCGATACCGAACCGGAGATATCGCTCCTCCGCTGGGTACCGTATCCCACTACCACCACTTCATCCACACTTACCACGTCAGATTCGAGAACAGCATTGACAACCGACGAAGCCCCTATCGCCACCTCTTTGCCCTTCATTCCAATATAACTAAAGATCAACGTTTTGGCGTCACCCGGAGCCTGCAAAACATATTCACCGTCCGGGTTGGTAACCGTTCCGATGGTGGTCCCTTTTACCAAGATGGTAACGCCGGGTATCGGAAGATTGTCAATACCCGTTACTTTGCCTGTTAGCTTTCTTTCCTGCGCAAACGACAGGGTCGTTATCAACAGAAAAAGAAAAACAGCAAATGAAGATTTAATCAACAGATTCTTTTTCATGGATTATTAGTTTGATTAATAATTAAAGTTTTATGAAGCTTTCTCTGAATTTCGATACCATTTAAGCAGCGCCTCCAAATAAAAATAGTCGGCCATAATCGACGAGGTATTCACTTCCAGGTCGCCGGGCTTGTCGATGGTAACCTGCTTCAGCAGGAACCCCTGATTGCTGTGAAAGTTGAAATACGCCGGCGAAGAGAGTGTCTCCAACATTTGGGCTGCCGCCTGGAGGTAACGGTGGTTTTTACCGGAGAGCTGCGACAGGTTGATCAGGGCCGAAGCCATGATCGCCGCGGCAGAAGCATCGCGTGGTTCCTCTGGAATGCCGGGCGCCAGCAGATCCCAGTAAGGGATCTTGTCATCGGGCAGATTGGGATGTTCCAGGTAGTTGTCGGCTAACTTTTCAGCCGTTTCAAGGTATTCCGCCTTTTGGGTAATCTCATAAAGCCGGGTAAAACCGTAAACGGCTTTGGCTTGTCCTCTGGCCCAATCCGAGGCTTCGTCTGTCCCAAAACTGTTATTTTTGGAACGCACCTCCCCTGAAACCGGATCGAAATCCACCACCTGAAAAATCCGGTAATCCGGCCCGATATGTTCCTGGAGGATTTTCCGGGCATGGCTGTTTACAATATTCAGATAAACCGGATCGCTGGTTTGCCTAAACGCCCACAGGGGCAGTTCCAGGCTCATCAGATGGTCGATTGTCACCGGAAAGTGGTAGCGCGGGCTGCTGTTATCCCCAAAATTGAGGCACCCCACCTGGCTGTTGAAACGCAACGACAGGGAACGGGCTGCCTGTTCCAGGATATTAAAATAACGGATCTCGCCGGTGTGGGTAAATGCCCTGCCGAAACTGCAAACCATCTTCAGGCCGGCATCGCTGCCCTGGACGTTGTAGAGCTGGTCTTCGAGGTATTCGGTAAAACGAATTGCCCGGTTTTTCCATACCTCATCTTGTGAATATTCGTAAAGCATCCACAAAATCCCGGGAAAATAGCCGCTGTCCCCATCGGCAGTTCCCACCATTTTTAACGTACCATCCGCTTTTAATGACCGGGGAAACCGTGCAGGCAACCTGTTGTTCTGAAGCAAAACCTGTTCATAGAAGGTGGCATATTTTTCGACCACCTTGTCGAGCTGACCGCCTGAATCTTCTGCACTGAAGTGGTTTCCTGCCGGACGGCAGCCCGCACACAATGCAACCACTCCGAAAATAAGTATCAACCTTGTCACGATCGTTCTTTCAGATAAATAATTCAGCATAAAAAGAAGACTGCTCCTTGCATAAACACGGGGCAGTCTTCAGCTCACTAACTAACCTTTTCTCTACTGTTTTAGTCGAACTCAAACTTAGCCCCGGAAAAGCCAGGCCACAGAGCCGGTTGTTGCAGTTTTCTTGCAAAATTGTTCCATCCTGGTACTCTTGTGCCCGAATGAGACATAAGGACAAGCGCTTTTTGGTTTTAATCCTCTATTTTTGCGGGGGAGAAATCAGGCGAGACATGAACAAAGGGAGCTGCTTATGGATAGCAATTTTTGCCATTTTGCTAAAAACGAATATCGTTTTTCCGCAAGAGCCGGCAATCACCCTGGAGCGGATTACTCCCGAAGGCGGGCTCACCTACAGCTCTGTGATGTGCATCACCCGCGATTCGCTCGGGTATATGTGGTTGGGCACTAACAACGGCCTGTTTCGTTACGACTCCAAACAGATCAAACGTTATTTTCACGACAACAACAACCCCTTTTCACTACCCGTTAACCGGATCAATCAATTCCTGACCGACCGGCAGCAAAAACTCTGGATTGCTACGGAAAATGGGCTTTGTCTTTACGACCGGGATTATGACTGTTTCCGAACTTACCATTTCACCGATGCAGCTGGCAACCCGACCGGATCGGATATCCGTACCCTTACTGAAACCCCCGATGGAGAAATCTGGATTGGGGATGAAAAAGGAATCGCCATCATCGATACCGTCCAAAAAAAGGCCGTTTACCAGCAATTCGGACAAATCAACGCTAATGTACGGCAGCTTTACCTGAGCAAAAGTGGCATTCTCTGGATCGGCTTTGGCGACGGCTCCATCTACCGTTTTGACGCAGGCAACCGCTCTTTCTCCTTTTTTGCCCGAAATACCGACGACCAGATCATGTGCTTCTATGAATTTGAAGGACGCCTCTGGGTGGGATACGAAAAAAAAGGGATGGATGTGTTTGACCTTGCGGGCAATCTGGTTGGTCACTATCCGGGATATAAAGCCGGAACGCCCGACTTGTCTGATAACCGGGTCCGGTGTATCACCGCCGACAAAAACGGCAACCTGTGGATTGGCACCTACAATGGGATCGATATCCTAAAAAAGGATTCTGTCATCCACCACCTGGACCAGTCCAACTATCCCGAAATCCCGGATAACTCCATCTGGTCACTTTATACCGACCAGGAACAAAATGTGTGGATTGGAACCTGGCTGGGGGGCGTCTGTTTTTACCATCCCAGCAACAACCGTTTTCACCACTTCAATTCGGCCCTCTACCCCATTTCCGACAACCTGATCAGCTCTTTTGCAGAGGACAAAGACGGCAACATCTGGATTGCCACCGAACGGGGCGGGATCAATCTGTACAACCCATCTCAAAACTCTTTCCGGCAGATCCCCGTGAAAAAAGAGGAACAGAACGTGGTTAACATCAAATCGATTGCAATCGACCGGCAACAAACCGTCTGGATTGGGACCTTCGATGCCGGCGTCTGGTTTTTACCTCCCGGGACAAAAAACTTCAAACCTTTCAAACCACTGGCCAACAGCCGAAGTCAGATATTTTCGATCTCTCCCGCCGACTCAGGCATCTGGTTTGGAAGTTACCAGAACGGTCTCTATTTTTTCAATCAGAAAACAGGTGCCATCCAGCACTACTCTCATGATCCTTACAATATCAACTCTCTTTCGTACCACGCCGTCCGCGACATTCTGACTGACCATCGCCACAACCTCTGGATTGCTACCGACAAAGGCCTGAATCTCCGAATAAACGGGAAGGAGGAGTTCCGCCATTTCTTTGTCAACCAATCTTCACCCTGGCACTTGTGGAGCAACCTGCTGTATGATCTGCAGGAAGACAGAAACGGAAATATCTGGATCGGCACCAACGGAGGAGGGGTTTGCCGTTACCGTTACGACACGGACCGCATTGAAAACTTCACCCTGCAAAACGGCCTGTCGGGGAATGACGCCTATAGTATTCTGGAAGATCAGGAAGGAAACCTCTGGATCAGCACCGAAAACGGCCTGTCAAAATACCGGCCCGACGACAACACTTTTCGCAGCTTTCTTAATGACAAAGGAATATCCAACAACCGTTTCAATCCCGGAGCAGCCCTGAAAGCTTCGGATGGCACCCTCTATTTTGGCGGGTCAAATGGTTTTGTATCGTTTGTGCCTGCCCTGATCAAAAAAAACACTACCCCGCCCAAAACGATCCTGACCAATTTTTACCTGAACAACCGCCTTTCGGAGCCCGGGCATCCCGATTATCCCTTCCAGACACACATCAGTCTGGCGCGTTCCGTCGAGCTGAAGTACTATCAAAATTCATTCAGCTTTGATTTTATTACGACCAACTACCTGCAACCCGCCAAAAACCGCTTCCGGTACCGTTTGGTGGGTTTTAACGAAGAGTGGGCTGAAACCGATTACGTCGGGCGTGCAACCTATACCAACCTTTCGCCAGGCGACTATGTTTTTGAAGTCAAAGGCGCCAACAACGATGGGGTTTGGAATGAAACCCCCACCCGGCTTCAAATTACCATTCATCCGCCGCTTTGGACTACCTGGTGGGCCTTTGCAGGGTATGCCGCTGTGCTGTCGCTGGTAGTTTACTACCTCTACACCAATGCGGCCAGTCGAAGAAAATTGCGACAGGAAATTATTCTGGAACGTATCCGGCGCGAAAACGAAGATCGTTTGCATGAGATGAAACTGCGCTTTTTTACCAATATTTCCCACGAATTACGCACCCCGCTCACCCTGATTATCGGTCCGCTTGAACGGAGCCTGCGCAGCGGAAAAGCTTTGCTCGGCAAAGAATTGGAACTGATGGGAGCCAATGCCTCCCGGTTGCTGCGGCTGATTAACCAGATCCTGGAATTCAGGAAAATTGAAAAAGCCAACACCGAGTTTCGTCCCGCCATCCAAGACATTATTCCGGTTTGTAACGAAATTTTCCACTGTTTCGAAGAGATGGCCCGCCAAAAAAACATCACTTTTCTTTTCCAGGCCGATCCCGCTCCTGTCGTGGCCAGTTTCGACGGCGAAAAGTTAGACATGATCATTTTCAACCTTCTTTCCAACGCTTTTAAGTTTACCCCTTCCGGCGGATCAATCACTTTTGCTGTGCAGAAAAACAGCTCCCTGCCAGTTATGAAAGGCGCCCAGACATACACAATCGGCGAACTGCCAACCGCTGAATACATCGGAATCAGTATCTGCGACAGTGGCCCCGGTATTCGGGGAACTGACCTCGAACGGATCTTTGATCGTTTTTACCAGTCGCCCCAACATGCCGAAAGCGGCACCGGAATTGGGCTGGCACTGGCGGCCGAACTGATCTTGCTGCACAAAGGCGAAATTTCAGTCTGTTCCGTTCCGGAAACAGGCTCCTTATTTATCCTGAAAATCCCGGTAGTACAACCTGCTTCCGGTGTCGCAGGCCAAACAACAGATCTCCCGGAGTCAACCTTGCCCCTTTTCGAAAGAGAGGAAGCGGAGACCGACCGCTCGGAAGAGAGATGGATAGATCAGCATTTATACGGATCGGTAATTGTGGTGGTGGAAGATCACCCCGAACTGTCTCACTACATCCACCAACTGCTGAAGCCTTATTTTACCGTGATATGCGAAGCTGATGGCGACAAAGGGCTGGAAGCGATCGAAAAGTTTTTGCCCGATTTAGTCCTCTCCGATGTCCTGATGCCCGGAATAAACGGCATAGAATTGTGCAAAAAAACAAAAACGGGGGTCACCACCAGCCACATCCCGGTCATTCTGCTTACCGCCCTCTCCGGCACCGACGACCAACTCAAAGGACTGAGAGTAGGCGCCGACGATTATATCCCCAAACCTTTCAGCGAAGAGATCTTGCTGGCCAAAGTCAACAACCTGCTCCTTTCGCGAAAACAGCTGAAAGACAGCTTTCTCGCCGACCAGCTTGCCTGGAACCAATCAATTACCGGCTTCGATCTCGACAAAAAGCTGATTCAAAAAGCTACCCACACGATTGAAGAGAACCTGCAAAATCCCAACTTCGGAGTGGATGACCTGGCCGCCGAGCTTTCAATCAGCCGCAGCCACCTCCACCGAAAACTGAAAAGCCTCACCGACCAGTCGGCTACCGAGTTTATCCGGTATGTAAAAGTCCAATATGCCATACGGCTCATGAAACAAAAGAAAATGCCGGTGAATGAAATTGGTTTTATGGCAGGATTTAACTCCCACTCTTATTTCACCAAATCTTTTAAACGATTTACCGGCCATTCGCCAAGCGACTTCCAACGCATGCTGAACGAAGAGTAGTAGCCAACCTCCCGAAGTTGAGCCTTACCCGGACAAAACAGGAACGGGGCCGCCGTAAAAACTGGCGCACCCCGTCTGCAAAAACCGATTATAAAAATCCGGCCCGAAAAAACGCTACGCTGACAGCTGTTTAATTTTCACGGGCAGTTTCCCTGAAGCAGTTTTTTAATCGTCATCCCGGTCGCCCCGGCATTCAAACTTGTGATGGTTTTTGAAATTGCTGATGATAACCTGGTACAGCTCCGAATTGGAAGTTGCCGAAATGATAATTTCTCCGTTGGTGCGGGTCGCATTGTCAAGATCTTCGGGGTTAATTCCCTTCATCATCTGGTCAAGAAAAATCTGGATCAGGCTGGAATAGGTAGAATTTTCCGTTGCGGTAACGGTAACCCCCTCCTGTTCGGCTTTAAAATTAAAGTTTTCGTTTGCCGCAAAAGTCACCGGGACCTTGCTACCCCCGGCATTGGTATAAAACCCTGCCAGATAGATCAGCGGTTTGTCGCCGGCATACTGCTTGTCCAGATGGACTTCAAACTCCACTTCTTCATACACCCCCGGTGGCAAAATAATGCTGCCGATGTTGGTTTTGGTATCGAAAAGATTGACTTCGACCGGCCCTTTCACCTCATATTCAATCTCCAGCTTACTCCCCGGGGTTCCCGAATTTTTCATCTCCGCTTCAAACTCCAGCTTCGAAACCATCATTACCGCACTGTTCCACTCCATAGAGGCAGTGACCAAAGCCGACTTCAACGCCGAAGTCCCGACCGGTAAAGAAAAACGCTTGTTAACCGCCTGCATTTTAACGGTCATTGAAGACGCATCCCGGCTGTCATCCTTTGAACAGGAACTGAGTCCATAACCGGCAACCATCCAACTCAAAAGGACAAGAAAAACACTTTTTGTTTTCATTTCTGATCTGTTTTAATTTAGCAGCCATCCGGGGCTCAACAACTGTGCCACCCCGCCGGCAAAGGAAAAAAGTTACCTTTCCTCAGCAAACCCCGTCTGTACAACAACCGATTAACCGGTAAAAATGGCAAACAGCCGCTGGAGGATCAGGTAAATCCGCTGAAAATATTTTCTCAAAAACCAGGCTTCCCGATCAAAATGATAATCTTTCCGGAAGGAAAGGCCAAATCCGGCTTTTCCGGGCCTCGCCCGGGATGGTATTGGATTATTCAATTTCCGCCTTAACTTTGCGGGAGATATTTCACGCAATGGGGTGCCTAATCCCGGAGACGATCCGGGATGAAAAACGGGCTGAGATCATACCCTTAGAACCTGCTCCGGATAATGCCGGCGAAGGGAAGGCAAAACGGGATTTCCCTACCTCATTGGTTAGTTTTTAACCAAAATTTACAAAAATGAAAAAGTTAGGTTTTTGGCTGTTGTTGCAGCTATTCGTTGGGGCCGGGCTGGCACAGCCGCTGCTGAAAGGAACGGTTACCGACCCCGGCAACACGCCGTTGGCCGGCGCCAGCGTTGTAATCAAAAACAGCTACCAGGGCATGTCGACCGCCAGCGACGGCACTTTTGAATTCAAACACCTGAAACCCGGCCGCTATCTCCTGGCGGTTTCCTTTATCGGTTTCGAGCCGGCAGAGCAGGAGGTGGACCTGCCCCATTCCGAATCCGTAAAAATTGTACTGAAGCCGAAATCGGTTTTTACCGACGAAGTAATGGTTTCAGCCACCCGGGCCGGCGACAAAACGCCGGTGGCATTCACCAATATTTCGGGAGAAGACCTGAAACGCCGCAACATGGGGCAGGACATTCCCTACCTGCTGACCTTGTCGCCCTCGTTTGTGGCCACCTCCGATGCCGGGGCCGGAATTGGCTACACCAACTTCCGCATCCGCGGCACCGACCTGAACCGCATCAATGTAACCGTAAACGGCATTCCGCTGAACGATGCCGAGTCGCACGGAACCTTTTTCGTGGACCAGCCCGACCTGGCCTCCTCAACCGACAACATCCAGGTGCAGCGCGGGGTAGGAACCTCAACCAATGGCGCGGCCGCTTTTGGCGCGACCATCAACCTGCAAACCCTCACCCTCAACCCGGAAGCGTATGCCGAATTACGCACCGCCGCCGGATCGTTCAACACCTTCCGGAACACGGCAGCCGCCGGTACCGGCCTTATCAACGGACAGTTTGCCGTTGACGTGCGCCTGTCGAAAGTAACCTCCGACGGCTACATCGACCGCGCCGCCAGCGACCTGAAATCATTTTTTGTTTCAGCAGGCTGGTATGGCGAAAATTCGGTCCTGAAATTTAACCTCTTTTCAGGATTGGAAGAGACCTACCAGGCGTGGAACGGGGTGCCATCGGTACGTCTGCACAACGACCTGGAAGGGATGAAACGGTATGAAGAACACTGGCTTTACACGCCCGAAGAGACTGCCCGGATGATGGCTTCCAACAACCGCACATACAACCTCTACACCTACGAAAACCAGGTGGATCACTACCAGCAGGACCATTTTCAGCTGCACTTTTCGCACCGGTTCACCCCGGCGCTTAACCTGAATGCAGCGCTCCACTACACTCCTGGAAAAGGGTATTACGAACAGTACAAAGAGGACCAGGATTTTGCCGATTACGGCCTGTCGTACCCAATGGTGGAAGATAAAAAAATCGAATCGACCGACCTGATCCGGCGCAAGTGGCTGGACAACCACTTCTACGGAGCCATTTTTTCGCTCAACTACAACGGTGCCAAAACCGACCTCTCCCTGGGTGGAGGCTGGAGCACCTACGACGGCGACCATTTCGGAAAGATCATCTGGGGCCGGTATCTGGGCGAAACAGCTTACAACCACGAATGGTACCGGGGCAACGGACTGAAAAAGGATTTCAATATCTACGGAAAAATCAGCCACTCCCTGTCCGAAAAAGTGACCCTCTTTACCGATCTCCAGTATCGCGACATCGACTATTCCATCGACGGCACCGACGACGACCTGCGCAACCTGACCCAGCAGCACCGCTTCCATTTTTTCAATCCGAAAGCGGGAGTTCACTTCCGCCCGGCGCCCAACAGCGAAGCCTGGCTCTCGTTTGCCCGCGCCAGCCGCGAACCGAACCGCGACAATTTTGTGGATGCCGATCCCGCCAAACCGGCTCCCAAACCGGAAACACTCAACGATTTTGAAGCGGGTTTCCAGCTCCGCCAATCGGCTTTCGCTGCCGGCCTCAACCTCTACTACATGCACTACCGGGACCAGCTGGCGCTCACCGGCCAGATCAACGACGTAGGCGCCCCCATCATGGTGAACGTCGACAAAAGTTACCGCGCCGGGATCGAACTGAACTGGGGCATCAGGCTGCTTCGCTCGCTGCGCTGGGAGGCCAACTCAACCTTCAGCAGCAACAAAATCAACAATTTCACCGAATATGTGGACGACTGGGACAAGGGCGGGCAACAGGCTTTTGAACTGGGCACCACCGATCTCTCCTTCTCCCCGAAAATGATCACCAACAGCCAGCTGCAATGGCAACCGGCCCGCAACCTGTCGCTGAACCTCATCTCCAGCTACGTGGGAAAACAGTATATCGACAACACGGCAAACGAAGACCGGCAATTAGACGCCTACTTCGTAAACAGCCTGAAAGCCGAATACCACATCGCTGCCAAATTTTTCGAAAGCATAACCCTCCACCTGCTGGTAAACAACCTCTTCGACACCCGGTACGAAAGCAACGCCTGGGTTTACTCCTACCTCTACGACGGGCAACGCTGGAAGATGGACGGCTACTTCCCGCAGGCTGGCCGCAATTTTATGCTGGGCCTCGATTTTAAATTCTGACGGAAAATTTTCACCCTTTAAAAAGTATACCGAACCGGTCTTGCTCAGCAGACCGGTTTTTTTTATAAAATCCCCCGGAGAGTCTTCTCCTAAAATATCTCCGGAAAGCGGCAACCGCAGGAAATGCTAACTTTGACTCCGGATCTATCCAAAACTGCAAAAATGAAACGCGTACTGATTATCACCTACTACTGGCCTCCGAGCGGCGGCGGCGGGGTCATGCGGTGGCTGAAAATGTCCAGGTATCTGCCCGAATTTGGTTGGCAGCCGGTAATTTACACTCCCGAAAACCCCGATCCGTCGGTTTTGGATGAAAGTCTGGCCCGGGAAGTTGCGCCTGAAACCGAAATTATCCGGCGCCCGATCTGGGAACCTTACGATTGGTACCGGAAACTTACCGGCAAACCCAAAGGAGAAAAATTTAAGGCAGGCTACATTTCCGAAGCATCCCGGGGCTCGTGGAAAGAGAAACTCTCGGTCTTCATCCGCGGCAACCTGCTGATTCCCGACCCCCGTGTTTTCTGGGTAAAACCCTCCATCCGGTTTTTAAAAAACTATTTAAAGGAAAACCCGGTCGATCTGATTGTTTCAACCGGTCCGCCGCACAGCATGCACCTGATCGGTCTCGGTTTGAAGAGAAAGCTGGGCATCCCCTGGCTGGCCGATTTCCGTGATCCGTGGACCGATATCGATTTTTATCACCGCCTGCGCCTCACCCGTTTGGCCGACGCTATCCATCACCACCTGGAAAAAAAGGTTTTGGCATCGGCCGATTTTGTTACCACCGTCAGCCCTCAAATATGCCGTTCGATGGAAACAATTGCCGGCCGGAAGATTGAACTGGTCAACAACGGTTACGATCCCGAAGATTTCGAATTTGACACCGAAACGGCCGACGACGGCTCCTTTACCATTTCGCATTTTGGCGCTTTCAACCGCGACCGCAACCCGGCCATCCTCTGGCAGGTTCTCCGGGAACTCTCGCAGGAAGACCCCCGCTTTGCCACCGACCTGAGCATCCAGCTGATCGGACAAACCGACGAAACCATTTTGCAGGATATCCGGGAAGCAGGGTTGGAAAAACAGCTGACGGTTATTCCGCACAAAAAGCACCGCGAAGGACTTGAGCTGCTCCGGCACTCCAAAGTTTTGCTCCTGCCCATCAACGATGCCCCCAACATGCTGGGCATTCTTCCCGGAAAAATGTACGAATACCTTGCCCTGCAACGCCCGATTGTGGCCATTGGCCCGCCGGAAGGCGATTTTGCCGCCATCATCGCCGAAACACAATCGGGGGTGGTACACGCTTTCGGGGACTATCCCGGCCTGAAAAAATCGATCAATGACCTTTACCTTAAATTTAAGGAAGGTGCACTTTCGGTTAACTCCGGAAACTACGAAAAATACTCCCGGCGATCGCTGGCCCAGAAGATAATCAGCATCCCTTTTTCAGCAGAAAAGGATGATACTCCCCGGTAAGTCCGGCGGGTTTCAGGTTCCGGATCTGATGGGTGAGTAAAATACAGGGGGCGGCATCGGCCAGCCCGAAACCTCCACCGCTCAGGATATCGCGGTAGGTTGCGGTGTGCAGGTCGGTAAATCCTTCGCTGAACTCAATCTCCTCGCCGCCGATGGTAATCGACCGGAAGGTGCGCATCCCTTTTTGCAGGGCCGCCGCCGGCAGGTCGTTCGAGTCGAG
>JARKOX010000097.1 GCA_029975525.1 Prolixibacteraceae bacterium
TACTGCCGCAAAAACGGCGATGTTGGGATCCGCAACGAATTGTGGGTGGTGCCAACGGTTGGCTGTGTCAACGGCATTGCCGGACAGATGGTCAAACTTTTCAAAGAGCGTTTCCGCCACGACGAAATTGACGCCATTGAAGTTTTCAGCCACAACTACGGCTGTTCACAACTGGGGGGCGACCACGCCAACACCCGGCGGGTACTGGCCAATTTAGCCACGCACCCCAATGCCGGCGGCGTCCTTGTATTGGGACTGGGCTGCGAAAACAACCAGATTTCAGCCCTCATTCCTGAAATTGGCAAATACGATCCCGAACGGGTACGTTTCCTTGTGGCGCAGGAGTCGGAAGATGAAATCGAAGAGGGCGTTTCGCTGCTGGCCTCCCTGTACAATACGATGAAAAACGACCGGCGCGAACCGGTTCCGCTGTCGAAACTGAAAGTAGGCCTCAAATGCGGTGGCTCCGACGGTTTCAGCGGAATTACCGCCAACCCGCTGCTGGGAATGTTTTCTGACTATCTCACGGCGCTGGGCGGAACCACCATCCTGACAGAGGTGCCCGAGATGTTCGGCGCTGAGCATTTGCTGATGCAGCGGGCCGAAAATCGTCAGATTTTTGACCAGACGGTCAGGCTTGTCAACGATTTCAAAGACTATTTCCTGAAACACGAACAGCCGGTTTACGAAAATCCCTCGCCGGGAAACAAGGCGGGCGGCATTACCACCCTCGAGGAAAAATCGCTGGGGTGTACCCAAAAAGGCGGATTGTCGAAGGTAACCGGAGTTCTCGAATATGGCGAAATGGTTAGCCGGCCGGGATTAAACCTGCTGAGCGCCCCGGGCAACGACCTGGTGGCCACCTCGGCGCTTGGGTTTAGCGGCTGCCAGCTGGCCCTTTTCACCACCGGCCGCGGAACACCGTTCGGAAGCTTTATCCCCACGGTTAAAATCTCGACCAACAGCGAACTGGCTTCGCGCAAAAAAAACTGGATCGATTTCGACGCCGGAACCCTTCTGTCGGGAGCCGGTTCGCAGGCTGTGCTGAAAAAATTTGTTGAATATATTGTCTCGGTTGCCAACGGAGAAAAGGTTAACCACGAAAAAAACGGTTTCAAGGAGATTGCCATCTTTAAAAGCGGCGTCACCCTGTAACCGGGCAGGCTGACTGCTTCAAAATTAAAACAGCAAAGACCGTCAGCAAACCGTTGGTTTGTTATCTTTGGGTTGACACTTAAAACCAATTTAAATCTCACCTGAAAATGACAACCATGCAACGAGTTTTTTTCCGGCTCTTTTCTGCTGTTTTAATTTTGGCAGCGCTGCCGGCTGCTTCGCAACTCCCGGGCGAAACGTCGCCACTACTCCGGCAGGGTAATTTCTTCACCGAAGAACAGGCGCTTGAAAAACTGAAAGAATATGGCGCCACCTTTTCGACTGCCCGGGAGTGGAAAGTGCGCGCTGCACGCATCCGCCAGGGGATCCTGGAAGGCACCGGACTTTCTCCCCTCCCCCCAAAATGTGCGCTCCAGCCGATTTTTACCTCCAAACGCGACTACGACGGATACTCCGTACAAAACGTGGCTTTTGAAAGCCTCCCGGGAGTATTTGTGACCGGAA
The DNA here is from genome assembly GCA_029975525.1 of Prolixibacteraceae bacterium. Taxonomy (GTDB): domain Bacteria; phylum Bacteroidota; class Bacteroidia; order Bacteroidales; family Prolixibacteraceae; genus UBA1413. Next base: position 1,621 of record JARKOX010000097.1, read on the forward strand.
GTCTCTACACTCCCCGGCAGGGGAAAGCTCCTTTCCCCGGAATTTTGTGCACCCACGGCCACTGGAGCAAGCCGGAAGATTACGGCCGTTTTCGTCCCGATATGCAGAAAAGATGTGCAACGCTGGCCCGCATGGGCGCCGTGGTACTGAGTATCGACATGGTGGGCTATGGTGAAATGCGGCAGTACGGCTGGGAACACAAACATCCGCAGGCGCTGAAGCTGCAGCTCTGGAATGCCATCCGGAGCATCGATTTTCTGCTCACCCAACAGGTCGATCCCAAACGAATTGCGGTTACCGGCGCATCGGGGGGCGGCACCCAGAGTTTTATGCTCACTGCCGTTGACGACCGGATCGCGGTGTCGGTGCCGGTGGTGATGGTTTCGGCCCACTTTTTCGGCGGCTGTGTCTGTGAAAGCGGAATGCCGGTTCACCAAAGTGCAACCCACGAAACCAATAACGTGGAGATTGCCGCCTGTGCTGCGCCGCGCCCCATGCTCCTGATCTCGGACGGAGCTGACTGGACCAAAAACAACACCGATGTGGAGGTTCCGTACATCCGCCGGATCTACAAGCTGATGAAGGCGGAAAAAAACCTGGAACACATCCACCTGGCGGAGGAAGGTCACGACTATGGCTACTCCAAACGGATAGGCGCCTACCGCTTTCTGGCCAAACACCTCAAACTGTCGCTGAAAGGGATTGAACTGCCCGACGGCAACTTCGACGAAAGCCCGGTGGTACTGGAGACGTACGAACAACTGCTGGTTTTCGGAGATAAAAACCCGCTCCCCGACGTTGCTGTCCGCGGCAACGATGCCGTTAAATGGTAACCCGAACCTTCTTAAACCTTGTTCTGCTCTGATTTTTTTCGGGGCAGGACAAGGTCTAAGAAATATCCTAACCTCCGGAGGAAGCAGGATATTTCATTCTGACTAAACTTCAACTAAACGTAAAAAAGGGAAGGCGGTTTCCCCAAAAAAACTCAACCGCAGCTGTTAATTAAAAGGGCCCCAAACCAGCTTTGTGGACACCCAACTGCTGTTTTGTGCTTCACAACATCTTTTTCCCGGCTTTGGACAATAAAAAACCAGAAAGTCCACCCCTTCCACCGCACAGTTACGCCGGCTAAACAGTGCTGATTTTTTACGCTTGAGCCGTGCAATCATGTAAACCATTTTTCATAAATTACATGTCAACTCAGCCCGCTCGTTGCCAAAGTGGGTTTGTTCGGGATCATTTCCATGAACTGTAAAAAATGAACAAAATTCTCATACTTTTTGCCCATCCGGCCCTGCACAAGTCGAGGGTAAATATCCGGCTGACCGAAGCTATAAAATGGCTGAACGGAATAACTTTCAACGATTTGTATGAGAACTACCCCGATTTTTACATCGACATTAAAAAAGAGCAACGTTTATTAACAGAGCACGACGTTGTGGTGTGGCATCATCCGTTTTACTGGTACAGCTGCCCGGCTTTGTTGAAAGAGTGGATCGATCTGGTGCTGGAACACAACTTCGCTTACGGAAGGGAGGGAAAAGCGCTGGTCGGGAAAAAAATCCTTTCGGTGATTTCAACGGGTGGCGCTGCCGAAGTTTACAGCGAAACCGGAAAAAACCGGTTCCCCATTTCACAGTTTCTGATTCCTTTCAGACAAACTGCCGGACTGTGCGGCATGGAATACCTGCCTCCGTTTGTAGTGCACGGTTCCCACCTGCTCACGCCACCTGAAATTGAACATTACGCCGCGCAATACACCCTGTTGATCAAAGGCTTGCGCGACGGTCTATTTACGACTCAGCAAATAGAGCATGCCGTTTATCTGAATGAATTAGTTTAAAAAAGCAGACCATGTACGGATATGATATTTTTTCGCAGGCACTGATTTATCTCCTGGCTACGGTGATATCGGTACCACTGGCCAGAAAGCTGGGTTTGGGATCGGTGTTGGGATATCTGCTGGCCGGCGTTCTGATCGGGCCGTTTGCGCTGGGACTGGTGGGCCGGCAAAGTCCCGAGGTGATACATTTCGCCGAATTTGGCGTGGTACTGTTGCTTTTTATCATCGGACTGGAACTGGAGCCCTCCCTGCTCTGGAAAATGCGCCGTTATGTTTTCGGACTGGGAGGATTACAGGTAGCCACCACAACGGTGGTAATCGGACTGGCCGCCTGGCTGTTTGGCTTCAAACCTCACCAGTCCGTTGCCATCGGGCTCATCCTTTCGCTTTCGTCAACAGCCATCGTTCTGCAAACATTGTCTGAAAAAGGATTACTCAAAAATCTGGCTGGCCGTTACTCCTTTTCGGTACTGCTTTTCCAGGACCTGCTGGTTATCCCGATCCTGGCGCTATTGCCGGTTTTGGCCAGCTTTAACGATACCCCTGTCGCCGGCACCCTGATCAAACGCCCGGGACAGGTCGCCCACGTGGCTGATATGACAGCATGGATCCAGCTGCTGGTGATTGTAGGGGTGATGACGGGGATCTATTTTGCCGGACGTTTTATTGCCAGGCACATCTTCCGTTATGTGGCCGAATCGGGCATACGGGAGCTGTTTACCGCCACAGCGCTCCTGATGGTGATCGGCATCGCCCTGGCCATGGAAAAAGTAGGCTTGTCGCCAGCGCTGGGAACTTTTATAGCCGGAGTGGTGCTGGCTGAAAATGAATATCGTCACGAACTGGAAACAACCGTCATCCCTTTCAAAGGACTGCTGCTCGGCCTCTTTTTCATTACCGTGGGAGCAAGTATCAACCTCTCATTGCTGTTTGAAAAGCTGGCGACCATCACCGGATTTGTAACGCTGTTGATCCTAATCAAGCTGACGATCCTCTATTTCCTTGGAAAAACATTCGGCCTGAAATTCGGCCGGGAAACTCTCTTTGCCTTTGCGCTGTCGCAAGCCGGTGAATTTGGCTTCATATTGGTCACTTTTTCCAACCAGAACCAGATTTTCAACTTCCAAACCACCGAACTGATGTTGATCGTCATTTCGCTCAGTATGGCTTTTACCCCACTGATGCTCATTCTTTTTGAAAAACAGATAGAACCTTATTATATCAAAAAAAGAGACCGCGAAGTTCCTGACGACATCAAAGACCAAGACCATTCGGTAATCATTGCCGGGTTTGGGAGATTTGGACTGGTCGTGGGCCGCCTGCTGATTGCCAACGGTTTTAAGGTCACCATCCTCGACAGCAACCCGGCCAATGTGGCCGTATTGCGCAAATATGGTTTCAAACTTTACTATGGCGATGTAACCCGTCCGGAAATGTTGGAAGCGGCTGGCGCCGCACAGGCCAGACTCATCATCCTGAGCATGGCCGAATATGACGAAGCGGTCAAAATCGCCGCTTCCATCCAGAAAAAATATCCCAACCTGAAGATTGCTGCCCGTACCCGCGACATCTACCACACCTTCCAGTTTTACAACCTCGGCATTCACATGGTCCAGCGCGAATCCTTCAACTCGGCTCTCGAACTGGGGGCAAAAGCGCTTCACTATTTAGGGTTTACCCGTTACCAGGCCTATCGGGCATCCCGCACTTTCAAACACCACGAAGAGGCAGTACTGGCCGAACTGTACCAGCACTGGCAGGAAGATGAAAGCCGTATCATCCGGGAAGCCCGCCTTTTTTCAGAAGAGCTGGACGACATCATGCAGGCCGAACACCGGTTTTCAATTCATGAAACCGACTACGCCTGGGACATCACTTCGATCCGGAAAGAAGCAAAAGAAGATTTGTAGCTAAACGACCGCTCTGCCCATTTTTTCGAGCAGTTCAAGGCTCATTTCGCTCAGCTTGTATTTCTGAATTTTGCCGCTGGCTGTCATCGGAAAAGCATCGACAAAGAAGACATATTTCGGCGTTTTGTAGCGGGCAATTTGTCCGCGACAGAAATCAACCACCTCCTCTTCGGTGAGGGTAAATCCTTTTTTCACTTTGATAAATGCTCCCACCTGCTCGCCATATTTGGGACTGGGAACGCCGGCCACTTCCACCGCTTCGATCTGCGGCATCCGGTAGAGGAAATTTTCGATTTCGCGCGGGTAGATATTTTCTCCGCCGCGAATGATCATATCTTTAATCCGTCCGGTGATCCGGTAAAAGCCATCTTCGGTCTTTACGGCCAGGTCTCCCGAATGGAGCCAGCCGTCGGCATCGATCGCCTTACGGGTAGCCTCTTCGTTTTTGTAGTATCCTTTCATTACGTTGTACCCGCGGCAGCAAATCTCGCCCTGCTCGCCCGCGGCGCACTCCTCGCCGGTATCGGGGTTCACAATTTTCACCTCCACATTGGGCAGCTCAAATCCCACCGTTGTGGAACGCACTTCCGGAGAGTTGTGGGTGCGGGTGGCGGTCATCCCGGGCGATGTTTCGGTCAGTCCGTAAACGATGATAATATCTTTGATGTGCATTTTGTCCATCACCTGGTTCATCGTTTCGATGGGACACGGTGCGCCGGCCATAATTCCGGTACGCAGCGAAGTCAGGTCGAACATGTCGAACATCGGATGGTTCAGTTCGGCAATAAACATGGTGGGGACGCCGTAAAGCGCCGTACACTTCTCCTTCTGAACAGAAGCCAGCACCATCAGCGGATCGAAGTCTTCGACAAAAACCATAGTCGAACCGTGGGTGATCACCGCACAAAGCGCCAGCACACATCCGAAGCAGTGGAACATCGGCACGCACACCAGCAGCCGGTCTTCGGGGGTATATTTCATACACGCTCCCACCGAGTAGCCATTGTTCAGGATATTGTGGTGGGTAAGCATCACGCCTTTGGGAAAACCGGTTGTTCCCGAGGTGTACTGCATGTTGACCACATCGTGGCACGAAAGGTTTTCGCGGATGCTTTCGAGTTCAAAATTATCGACATGGCTACCCAGCAGCAGCAGCTCCTGGGTGTTGTACATCCCGCGGTGTTTTTGCTGGCCGATAAAAACCACATTTTTCAGCTCCGGGAACCGGGCCGAGCGGAGTTCGCCGCGCGCCTGTTCCTTGAGTTCGGGAACCAGCTCGAAAATCATCTGCACGTAGTCGCTTTCGCGGTAGCCGTCGACCAGACAAAGGGTATGAATGTCGGCATCTTTGAGCAGGTATTCCAGCTCGGCCAGTTTATAGTTGGTGTTGACCGTTACCAGGATGGCGCCGATTTTGGCGGTGGCAAACATAAAGGTGAGCCAGTCGGGGACATTCTTGGCCCAGATACCCACTTTATCGCCCTGCCCGACGCCGATATAAAGCAAACCTTTGGCCAGCCGGTCCACCCGGTCGTTGAACTCACCGTAGGTAAAACGGAGATTCCGGTCGGGATAAACCATAAATTCATGATGGGGCATTTCAAAAGCCCACTTTTCCAACATTTCGCCCAGCGTGTAATCGAGAAATTGCATGGCCAATTCAGGTTTGATGATTTTTTTAAAAAAGCTGCTTTACAGCGGAATATAAACGACTGCCAAAATTTTGGCCGGTTGCCGGTTGCCGGCATGCACATTGTGCATGATAATGGAATCGAGATAGATACTGTCGCCCTTTTCGAGCTGGTAAACCTCTTTTCCGTAATTGATTTCAACAGTGCCTTCCAACACATAAATAAACTCCTCGCCTTCGTGCGACGATAATTTATAGTCGGAAGCCTGCCCCGGCTCAATATCGACAATGAAAGGCTCCATGTGGCGCCCGGCTTTGTCTTGTGCCAGTGCGAAAAAGTTGAGGTGTTCGCGCGTCTGCGAATCTTTGGAGGAGAAACTCACGGTTGACTGTTGCTGACCGGCTTTGACCACTACCGGTCCCACCTGGTCGGCATCGTCGAGGAAGGTCCCGATACGGACGCCCAGCGCACG
>JARKOX010000101.1 GCA_029975525.1 Prolixibacteraceae bacterium
AGTTGTCCCTCTTTTTGAGCCTGAATCAGATTTTCGCGGTTTACCAAAAGGTAAAGCGAATCGGTATCAAAACATTCGAACTGCCAGCTCACCAAACTTCCGGTGGGAACCTGGAGATCACCGATATTTTCCTGCTTCAATGTAGACAAACCGGTATACCCGGGAGGTTGAACGGTAACCGAAAAATGGTTAACCACCGGAACCGGCACAATATTCAGTCGGTAGTTGGCTGAGCGATACTTCAGATCGGTGAAATAAAAAACAATCGGTTGAATGACGGCATTCAGATTATATTCGAACGTATTGCCCGGTTCAGCATCCATCAGATAATTGTTTCCGCCGATATTGACATACAACAAAGAAGGAAGCTCCTTGCCATTACATTCGACTTTCAGCGTAAAATTCTCTCCCTTCTCCACTTCCAGGTTTTGATTGAGCAAGGTAAAAGTAAAGGGTGCCGGTTTGACAAACTCCTGCTTAAAATGAATAATCCGGTTTCCGGATTCGATCAGCACCGACTTATTAACCAGAAAAATAAACACCACAACGATTATACTGCTCAATAAATAGAGGGAAAGTGTTCGCAGGTTCTTAAAATTCACAGCGCTGCTAAAATCAAAAAACTTAATTTCAGCAATCTTCTGATCGATGGCAGCCCGGGTGATATCGACAGAATAAGTGGCATCCGAATGATCGTGTAATTCAATGATATTTAGTAATTTATCCTGTATTTCAGGAATTTGAAGCTGGATCAGCTCCGACGCTTTCCGATAATTCAACGGATTCAGAATGCCTAAAAAACGGATCAACGGCAACAGGACATAACCGACAAAAGCCAAAAAGAAAAAAAGTGCCGCCGTTAAAAAAAGAAAACTGCGGGTGGCGGCAGAGAGATAGAGCCAGTATTCAACCAGTGAAAAAACGAGATAAAAGGCAACAAAAGTGAATAACACCAAAAAAAAGCCCCTCAAAAAACGGAAAAGGAAGTATTTCCGGGTAAAGGCATTCATCTTTTCGGCGAGTATGTTGAAATCAGAATTCATCAAATAATAAATTGCTTTTTATCAAACACTTAAAAGAATCAGTTTTCGGCTGAAATTGTTCAAAAATACCTTAAAAAAACGAAAATAACTGGTGGCAAATAAAATTGCTTTTTCGAAGGATATTTTCTATATCTGCTTCCAAAACAAAAAAGCAAACTATTAACCTGCTAATTTTGGAAAATAATCAACGGAGTTATTGCTGTTGAAAAAAGGGATGGAAACGAAGAGAAAAAGATTTCAACAATTGTTAAAAAAATCGATTACTCATTTATTTTTCAGATATTTGAAGCAGGACGCAATTGTGAGTAAAACTGGATAACCACGTTGAAACGACGTTGACTAAATTTAATTAAAAGAAATCAACAGGAATGAACAGATTAACATACTCTTCATTTGTTTTTTAAATCAAACCATAATTAATAATGAAAAGGACGCTTAAAATTTTGTTGGTGGAAGATAACCCCCTGAATCAAAAAATTGTTTCGTTTTATCTTCAGAAGGATCAGCATGAAGTGGTGGCTACGATAACGGGCGAGGAGGCGCTGGATATTTTTAAACAGGAAAAATTTGATGTAGTTTTGATGGATTTGATGCTCCCCGGCATCGACGGATTTGAAACTACCCGCCAAATACGGGAATTGGAAAAAGAAAAACAGGAAAAATCGGTTATTATCGCCTTAACAGCCAACACTTTGGATAACGACCGCGAAAAATGTTTTGAACAGGGAATGGATGAGTATATTGCAAAACCTTTTGATATGCAAAAACTCAATGATATCTTCGAGACGTTAAATTTGATGTGAGAAAACTGAAGCAGAAAGATACGGGATGACGGAATTTTTTGATTTAAGAGCCAATTCGGGTTCCGAAAAAGACAAGGATTTTGACAACAGTTTGCGTCCGTTGTCTTTTGGCGAATTCAGCGGGCAAAACCAGACTGTTGAAAATCTGCGCATTTTTGTAAAAGCAGCCCGTTTGCGCGGCGAAGCGCTCGATCATGTTTTACTGCATGGCCCGCCCGGACTGGGAAAAACCACCCTTTCGAACATCATTGCCAACGAAATGGGGGTGAATATCAAAATTACATCCGGACCGGTATTGGATAAACCGGGAGACCTCGCCGGGTTACTGACCAATCTCGAACCCCGTGATGTTCTTTTCATTGATGAAATTCACCGGCTCTCTCCGGTGGTCGAGGAGTACCTCTATTCGGCCATGGAAGATTTCCGGATCGACATTTTAATTGACAAAGGTCCCAGCGCCCGTTCCATCCAACTTGAATTAAACCCGTTCACACTGGTGGGCGCCACCACTCGCTCGGGACTCCTCACGTCGCCTTTAAGGGCCCGTTTTGGCATTAAGTTCCATTTGGAGTATTACGACGTCGAAGTGCTCACAAACATCGTAAAACGGTCGGCAAACATCTTACAGGTGGAAATTGAAGAGCGCGCCGCGGTGGAAATTGCTTCGCGCAGCCGCGGAACGCCCCGGATTGTCAATTCTCTGTTGCGGCGCGTTCGCGATTTTGCGCAGGTTAAAAGCAACGGAAAAATTGACATGGAAATTACCCGGCATGCGCTGGAAGCTTTGCAAATTGACAAACACGGGCTGGATGAAATGGATAACCGCATTTTATCCACCATCATCGATAAATTTAAGGGTGGTCCGGTAGGAATTTCAACCATTGCCACGGCAGTAGGTGAAGATCCCGGAACGATTGAAGAGGTGTACGAACCATTCCTGATCAAGGAAGGTTTTATGAAACGCACGCCCCGCGGAAGAGAGGTTACCGAACTGGCATACAGGCATCTGGGCCGGATTTTTTACGGCGGTTCAGCAACCCTATTTTGAAGGAACAAATTCTATTTCAAACATTTTGGGCCAAAGTTTACCCGTCACCAAAAAGCGACCGGTTTGGGCGTTGTAGGCAATGCCGTTGAGTACGTCAATCTGTTGTGAACCATTTTTGAACATCACACTCAGAATGCCACTGAGATCAATGACAGCCAATACTTTTCCGGTTTGCGCATCAATTTTTACGATGTTGTTGGTCGTCCAGATGTTGGCATAGATCGATCCATCCACATACTCCAGTTCGTTGAGGTACTGCAGCACCTTTTCGTGATCGGCTACTGTTACTGTTTTTTGAGGTTGGTAGGTTTGCGGGTCGAGCCAGGTGAGGGTGCCGGTTCCATCGCTCATAATCAGTGATTTGCCGTCATTGGTGAGTCCCCACCCTTCCTTGGAATCGTAACGGAAACTGTCGATCACGGCAAAATCTGACAAACGGTACACAAATCCTTTCTGCGTTTTGTAGGTCAGTTGATAAATTTTGTCATTCAGAATCGTAATTCCTTCACCAAAATATTGTTTGTCAAGTGGTTGTTGAAGCATGATATTTCCGGTGGAGAGGTTTTTCCGGTAGATGGCCGACTTGCCGTTTTCCCCGGTTCCTTCATACAAAAAACCGTCGTGCAGTTCCAGTCCCTGTGTAAAATGTTCGGTCGAATGTGGATATTCTTTTACAATTTGGTAACCCATTTTTTCAGGCACCACGTCAGACACCACCAGGAAATTTTGAGTCCGGCTGTTTGAAACCCCGTCGGCTTTTTCAGCATAAACTTTCAGGGTATTGGATCCGAGGTTTTCCAGCGAACCGATCTGGTAAGTAAAGTTTTGTTCGTTTCCCGTTTTCAGCAATTTTCCGTTCAAATAGAGCTGAACCTGTTTAAGTTCTCCATCCCGGAGTTTGGTGTTTACTTCCACCAACAGGCTTTTTCCTAAAATATAATTTTTTTCTGACGGATTTAAATCAATGGTGCTCACTGGTTTACGCGAACGCTGGGCTTTGTTGGAACAGGAAAGAAAAGTGACCAAAACAGCCACCACCAGAAAAAGCGGGAAAAGATACCTCTTCATTGTTTTAAAATTTTGGATTCAAAGATAATAATCAAAATAACCCCGGAAAAAAATGCGTGTGCCAACCCAATTTTCGGAGCGATTTAAATGACAAAGCTGAATTTTTGGCTTACAAAAATATGCGGCAGAATAAGTTTTTCCTTTTTCTGAAAGGAGATTCCGGCCGGCCGGCAGCGTCGAAGTTTCACTCTTCAACGGATAAAAATCTGTATATTGAGCGGGAACAGGTTAACTTCGCACGGAATATTTCCGGATATTCAATGAAATGAGCATGATTATTCTAAACACAAAAGAGTAATGAAAATATTTTCATGCGAATTCCATCTCGTTGCTAAACTGGTTTGAAATAATTCGCTGATTACGAAAATTATAGAAACAAGATTGAAAATTTATACACATGAAATGTATTTATAAACAGCTATTTATTGAGGATTGGTTCCGGAGAAAAATAACTTTGAAATGGAGCGTTACACTTGAAACCCAACCGTGTTGATTTTCCGTAAAGCGAAGTTGAAAAGCTTAAAAAAAAGTAGGATGTTTTCAGGAAAAAAAGAGGGGAAAAACCGGGAGCCGGCTGTTGCCGGAAAATTTTACCCGGCAGAAAAAGAGCGGTTAGCGCAGGAGGTAAACACTTATTTTCGGGAGGCCGCGCCATTGCAGGCCGCGCTGGGAAATCCGCAGGCCCTGATCTCTCCGCACGCGGGCTATGTTTTCAGCGGAAAGGTGGCGGCTTCGGCGTTTAACCAGATTCCGGAGGGATTTCGGCCCAACCGGGTGTTTGTGCTGGCATCGAGCCACCAGATGCACTTTGGCGGTGCGTCGGTTTACTGTGCCGGCGACTACGAAACGCCGCTGGGAATCCTGCCGGTTGACCGGCAGGTGGGCCAAATCCTGGCTACTTCCGGAAATCTTTTCTCAGACCGCACGGATGTCCACCAGTTTGAGCACAGCCTCGAGGTTCAGCTCCCTTTTCTACAAAAAAAACTGGGCGGAGATTTTAAATTGGTTCCCATTATTTTGGGTGTTCAGCGGGCCGAAGAGTGCCGCCAGATTGCCGAAGCGCTCCGTCCGTGGTTTGTACCCGAAAACCTGTTTGTCGTCAGCTCCGATTTTTCTCACTATCCGTCATACGACGAAGCCGTAAAAACCGATCGCACCACCACCGAAGCGATTTTGTCGAACACCCCCGAAAATCTGCTGAAAACGCTCGAAAAAAACCGTCAGGCAAAAGTACCGGGACTGGTTACTTCACTCTGTGGCTGGACGTCGGTGCTGACCCTGCTTTACCTCACCGAAGGGAAAAAGTACCGCTTTCGGTGGGTTGGCTATCAAAATTCGGGCGATCAGCCCCTCTACGGCGAACACAATCGCGTGGTAGGATACAGCGCCATCGCCGTTTTTCCGCCCGAAGAGGAGACCTTTACGCTTTTGGCAGAAGAGAAACAGCAACTGCTGCAAATCGCAGAAGAGGCGGTGAAAGAGACGGTGGTTTCGGGCCGGCGAAAAGAATTTGTGGGGGATCGTTTTACCGGCAGCCTGGCCGAAAAAGCCGGAGCATTTGTCAGCATTTATGTCGATGGCAAACTGCGGGGCTGCATCGGCAGTTTCGCGGGCGACTTTTCGCTGGCCGAAGTGGTGAACCGCGCGGCAGCCTCGGCCGTCAACGATCGCCGGTTTGAACCGCTTTCCGAAGAGGAACTGGAACGATTTTCCGTTGAAATTTCGGTGCTTACTCCCCTGAAACAGATCGATTCGCCCGCCGATATCGAACTGGGACGACACGGCATTTATATCCGAAAAGGGTATCTGTCGGGAACTTTTCTTCCGCAGGTAGCCGAAAAATATGGTTGGACGCTGGAAGAGTTTCTGGGACGCTGCTCGCGCGACAAAGCCGGGCTGGGCTGGAATGGCTGGAAAAGCGCCGAACTGTACACCTACGAAGCGATTATTTTTAGTTCGGCAAAACCAAACGCATCCTGAAAAGCCCGGAAACCAGGCGGGGCGGCGATTTTTAGAGTCTGTTTTTTTCGGCAAATGCGATCAGCCGGCGGGCCACTTCATCCAGTGTTTCGTTTTTCTTGGCAAAACAGAACCGTAGGTATTGCAGGTTCTTTTTGTGCATAAAAACGGAGAGCGGCGTGGCGGCAACTCCCGCTTCGTTCAGGAGGCGGAGAGCAAACTGGTAGTCCGGCTCGTTCGAAAGCTGTTGGTAACCGACCAGCTGAAAGTAGGTTCCTTCGGTTGGCTGCAGGGAAAAGGGGCTACCTTTCAGTAACCGGTTGAAATAGTTGCGTTTTCCCTGGTAAAACTCCGTGATTTCTTCCGGAAGGGCGGGTTGTTCCAGAAAGCGCGCCAGCGCCTGCTGAAACGGGGTGTTCACATTGTAAATCTGGTGTTCGTGGATTTTCCGGAATTCGGCCATCAGCGGCGCCGGCGCCAGGCACCAGGCCAGTCCCCAGCCGTTGATGTGAAAAAGCGGTCCAGGTGAGGAAACAACAAAACTTCGCGCCGCCAGGCTATCGAACTGCGCCATACTCAGGTGCTTCTGTTCATCAAACACCAGGTGCTCAAACATTTCGTCGCTTACGATGTAAATTCCGGTGCCGTTGGTAAGCCGCTGCAACTGTGCCAGATCTTCCTTTCCGAAGACACTGCCGGTAGGATTGTGCGGACTGTTCAGGATAATAAGGCGGGTTTTGGAGTTGATCATTTTGCGCAGATCTTCCCAGTCCACCTTAAATCCCGGCTCTTTCAGCGGAACAAAAACCGGCATTCCGCCATTGAGCCGTACTGCCGGGGCATAGGTAAAATAAGCCGGTTCGAAGACAATCACCTCGTCGCCTTCGTTGACCACACTGCTGATTGCGGTGGAAATGGCCTGCACATGACCGGCACAGATGGTAATTTCAGTTTTGGGCGAATAGGATCTTCCGTATAATCTTTCGGTTAACTCCGAAATTCGTTCGCGTAACGACATAATACCTTCCAGCGGGGCGTAGTTGCTTACTCCTTCCTTAATGAATCCTGCTGCTAATTCTGCAAGCCGGGGATGACATTCAAACTCAGTCATTCCCACCGACATATCGATGGCATTTTTTTCCAACGCCAACCTTCTCATCTCCCAAAATAAACTTCCCTGCGTTTCAGGTAATTTCGATTGCACCATATTTCAAGTTTGAGGTTAGTTCCCGGCTTTTTTTATTCACACACCGGAATATTCCGGGACTGAGACAAAAGTATTAAAATATTCTTCATCGTTATTCAACGGAAGAGTTCTTTTAAAACATGTAACGACCTGACATTTGCCAGGCTTTCGAAATGTTGGTGGAGATAATCGAGCAACCCTTCGGTGAGGTTTTCACGTTGCTTGCGGGTGATTGCCAGCTCGGGCAAATCGCTGATTTTAAGGGTAAGCAGCCGGACAAACAGGGCGGTTATTTCCGGCGTCAGCCGCCGGGGGTGCGCCGGCTCGCGCAAGACCACCTTTCCTTTTACCAGGTCGAACCAGGAACCGGGGAACATCTCTTCGGTGTTGGGGAGAATTCCCAAAAATTCGGTCAGCCGGGCCAGCAGCCAAAGATGAAAATTGCTGATCCCCTCCTCCATCGAATCGTAGTAGAGCAGTGAATTTTCCAGAAAATCAAATAATTGCGGAAAACTCTCCTCTTCCTGAAGAATTTTGAACAACACTTCGGCCAGAAAAATAGCCTGGGTTGATTTGATGATGTTGAACGGAAGGGAGTGGTAGGGCGCCGCTGAACGTAACTCTTTTATTCGCTGAACTTCGCGGTTTTGTTTGTAGTAAACTTCCATTTCGAGCAAAAACAGGGGCTGCAGCAGCGCCGCTTTGTTTTTGGAACGGGGACCATGGGCGGCATTTACCAGGAAGGACTGCCGGCCAAAATCCTGCGTGTAAATGGTGGAAATCAGACTGTTGTCGCCGTATCTGACGACATGCAGCACAATGCCGCGGGTTTTGGTGAGCATACCAGACGATAGAAATTAACGGATGAACAGCAATTTGGCGATGTGTGTTTTTTCGCCTGCCTGGTCGGCACAAAAAATCAGGTAGACGCCCGTTGCCGCCCGTTTTCCGTTGAGGGTCTTTCCGTCCCACACCGCCTGTTTTCCCAACGATTTGGTTTGGTAAACCAGGTTGCCGCTGATGTCGGTAATCCGCACGTCGCTGTTTTTCATCAAACCGGTGATGACGATCGGCCCCTGGTAGGTCTCCCTGACCGGATTGGGATACACGTAAACGCCTGAAAAATCATCCTCGCCGGTGGGCGCATCTCCCTGGTAGGAAATAAGCCCTTCCGCAGTTCCGAAAAAAACTTCGCCGGTTTTTGGGTTGGTGGCAATGGCCGTGATGGTGTTGGATAGTAGAGGACTGTTTTCGGCAGTAAAATGGAGGATTTCGCGATCGCCCGATTCGGAAACCAGGTAAACCCCTGCATTTTTGGTTCCCAGCCACTTGCGGTTGGCCCCGTCCACCGCCATGGCGGTTACCGTCTCTTTTTCGAGCAGCGGGTGGTAGAGGCCGTCACCCAGTTCGAGACTGGGTTGTGTGGCGTAGAAGATTTTATCCTGCCAGATGCGGCCGGGATTGGAAAAAACGGCAACTCCTTTCGAGGTGCCCACCCAGATGTCGCCCTTCTGGTCTTCAACGATGGAATACACATCGTTCATCCGGTTAAAAATCTCCTGCTGCCCGTTGTTGAAATAGGAAGTTACCGGCAGCTGCTTTTTCTTCGACACATCGCTGTTGACCACGTAAAGGTCGCGGCCGCGCGGCACCACAATCCATTTGTCATTCGTAGAAGTTACAATGATTGGCCCGATATTGTACTGGTTTCCTGAAACTTCGGTCAGGTTGTATGATTCCCATTCGCCATTTTTCTGAAGCGATACCAGTGCATTGGTGGTTTCTGAGTTGGTGATCCAGAGGGTTCCGTCGCGGTCGAACGCCAGTCCGCCGATGCGGACATACGGGGCGTCGGGTGTTTGCGGCAGGGCAGACTGCAGGATGCTGTTCTGGTTGGTAAAACGTTTAACCAGTTTGTTATCCTGAAATTCGAGGACTCCCCCACCCCAACTTCCGGCAAAAACGTGCCCGGGAACCAACGGGTCGGGAGCAACAGCGACAATGTCGAAGAAGCCGGTCATTTCCGGAAATTGATTTCCGGTGAAGGGGCTCCAGGAGCCTTCGCTGAAACGCTGGAAGGCGGGGTACCGGAAATTGTTGTTCCAGTCGTCGGTCCGACCGCCGGCGGCTACCCACAACTCTTCGCCGGAGGAGGTGAGACTGAAAACACTGTTGTTCACCGGTCCATCGGGGAGTAACGGTTCAAATTTTTGTCCGCTGAGCCGGACCAGGCCGTTGGAGTAGTCGGCAATCCAGAGCGATCCGTTTTTTCCAACAGCGGCACTTCGGGGATAAACCGGTTTGATGGTTTTTCCATTCAGGTTGTAGCTGTTGATCCGGCCGGAGAGGACAAAATCGTTTCCGTAAAGGAAAATCTCTTCCCGGCCGGCAATGGCCAGGTAGTTGTTGTTCACCTGCAGATCGCTGACGAAGCCAGCTTCCGGGAAAACGGGTAGCCACTGGTTGTTACGACGGATATAAATTTTGTCGCCCGACCATTGTTCGGGGGTGTAAACGGCAATTAGCTGGTTGTTAAAAACCGCCAGGTTACTGAATTTGCTGTCGGCGTGCGGAATATCGGTAATCTGGCGCCAGTTGCGGTAGTCGAGCAGGTTGGTATTGCGGAGGCTGGCCTGAAGAATACCCCCCGCGGTGGCGGCATAAAGGTAGTCGCCGTCGGTTTCCAGGTCGAAAACCGGGATGGCCGATCCATTGGGACCCACGGAGTAGGTGTCTTTGATTTCCTGTTTGGCAAGATTGACGGCAACCACGCCGAAGCCACAGGAGAGGTAGGCATCGGTGCCGGCAAACAGGATGTTGTAAATTGTTTTGTCGCCAGTAATTGACTTGCGTTTGATATCGGGAAGGTTGATTACCCGGTTAGGAAAAACCAGATCGATGTTGCCGTTTTTGTAGGCAACTACCAGCACTTTGTTTTGGCTGCTGTAGGCGATGGTGCGGATGCCAAAATCGTTCAGGCCGTTGATTCCGGAGAGCAGGTTCAGGCTGTTATCCTGATAATCAACATAAAAAAGTCCACCTTCTGTTGCACAGAAAATTTTGTCATCGGCTTCGGCAACTTTTACGGCATTGGAATAGGAGAGGTAGTTTTGCCAGGTTTCCATCCGCCGTTGCGACCATGCTGCCGAAACCATCAATACCAGAAGAAAAAGAGATGTAGTTTTTTTCATGGATAACAAGTTATTAGCTGTATGTTGAGCACCTTTCATCCGTTGCCGTTGCACCCGTTAAGCAGTTGGGTGGCAATGCCGGAATTTTCGGTTAAAAAGCGAACCAGCTTTTCGATCGCCCGGGCCCGGTGACTGATCTGGTTTTTTTCAGCAAGGGGCATCTGGGCAAAAGATTGGGAAAAACCGGCCGGCAGAAAAATCGGATCGTAGCCAAAACCTTCTGTTCCCCGTTTTTCGTGCAGGATTTCGCCTTCGACAATTCCTTCAAACTGCCATTCTTTTCCGTCGATTACCAACGAGATGACGGTTCTAAAACGGGCTTTTCGCTGTTTTATTTCAGCCATTTTTTCGAGTACTTTCTGCATGTTGTCGTTTGGGTTTTTGGCCGGGCCGGCATAACGGGCCGAAAAAACGCCGGGTTCGCCGCCCAGCGCCTCAATTTCGAGGCCGGTATCGTCGGCAAAGCAGTTGTATCCGAAGTGGTTGAACACATAAAAGGCTTTTTCGGAAGCGTTTCCTTCCAGAGTGGGCTGGTTTTCCGGAATATCTTCGCTGCAGCCGATATCGGCCAGGCCGAGCAGTTCGTAGCGGTTGCCCAGGAGGTTGCGTATTTCGTTCAGCTTGTGCGGGTTGTTGGTGGCAAAAACTAATTTCATAAGACAAATTTTAGCAAAAATAAAGGAATTTGGGAGAAGGGTGCTTTTGGGCAGCCGGCAATCGGCAGCTTTCGGAAAAGAAAAGGGCGCCGGTTAAAGCGCCCTTCTGGTAAATTATCGTGTTGCTCAGAAATTATCGACTTTCCGGTAGGCTTCGATAACGGCCAGTTCTCCCTCTTTTCCGGGTTTACTCCGGCCGTGTTCCATACACAGGACACCGTCGTACCCTTTGCTGTGAATATGTTTGAAGATGTTCTGGTAGTTGATCTCACCGGTGGTGGGCTCTTTGCGTCCGGGGTTGTCGCCGATGTGGAAGGCGGCGATGTATTCCCAGGCCAGATTGATATTGGGAATGAGGTTTCCTTCGGTAATTTGCTGGTGGTACATGTCGTTCACAATTTTGCAGCTTGGGTGGTTTACGGCTTTGCAAATCAGGTAGGCCTGCGGGATGGTGGTGAGGAAAAGTCCCGGGTGGTCCGTGTGGGCGTTAAGTGGTTCCATCACCAGTTGCAGTCCGCTGGGGCCGACAATGTCGCAGCACATCCGCATCATGGCGATCACATTGGCGGTTTGGTAATCCCAGTGCAGCTTTTCGTCATAACGGCCCGGCACCACCAGCGCGGTTTTTACGCCGGTGCGTTTCTGAACCTCCAGTGCGTCTTTCATCTTGTTTTTCAGCATCTCCCTGATTTCGGGATCGCGGGTAACCATCGATTTGACTTTAAAATCGGCATAGAGGACAAAGGGCCCCAGGTCCATTCCGAGGCGCGCCAGTTCGTTGGCGATTTTTTCCTGAAGAGCAGGTTCTTTCCCCATCAGGCCGTTGTCGAAAAGGGCGCGGAATCCCTGGTCATTCATAAATTTAATCTGGTCGATCGGGTCATCGCCGGCGAGTTCTTTAAACATCCCAAATCCGGGAGCATATTTGAGCTTAAACTTTGCGGCATTGGAAGCCTGGGTTGAAGCAGCTGCTGCCGAAAAGGTTCCGGTCATCCCGGTGAGGGCCAGACTGCCAACGGCGGTGTTGCGGATGAAGTTTCTGCGTTTCATGATCTCTTATTTGTTAGTTTTTTCAAATGATTCCGGTGGTTAAAAATAGCAAATCAAATGTAAACCGGCCTGAATAATCCTGATATTTTGAGAAAACACAAGGTCTTAACACGGAAGCCGGCTACGTAAATTTTGTTTGGCGGTGTGGGCTGAGCGGTTATTTTTGTATCCCAACAAAAAATGTAAAGAATGAAGCAAGGAGAAACCTGGAAATTTACGCGCGCTTTTTGGGTGGCCAACACCGTTGAACTGTTTGAACGGGCTGCCTACTACGGCGTTTTTATCGTTATTACCCTCTATTTGTCGCGGATACTCGGATTTAATGACATCGAAGCCGCCTTAATCGCCGGTATTTTTCAGGCGTTGCTTTACCTGTTGCCTACTTTTGCCGGGGCGTACGCCGACAAGATCGGTTTTCGCAAGTCGCTGATGCTGGCTTTTTTACTGCTTACGCTCGGATACGGCGGCATGGGTTTTTTGCCGACCCTGCTCGAAGCCGGCGGGTTGGTGCAATATGGCAGCGACACGGTTTTTTCGGGTTTGGAAACTTCGGGTACCAAATATGCGATCCTGCCGGTGCTGCTGCTGATTATTCTGGGCGGATCGTTTATCAAATCGGTCATTACCGGAACGGTAGCCAAAGAAACGACCGAAAGCAACCGGGCGCGCGGCTACAGTATCTTTTATGCGATGGTGAACATCGGCGCGTTTTCGGGCAAAACGGTGGTGGAGCCGCTGCGCGAAATGATGGGCAACACCGGATTGATCTGGATCAGTTATTTTTCGGCGCTGATGACTTTAATCGGACTGCTGGTGGTATTTTTTATGTTCCGGAGCGGGCAGCACCAGGGAGAAGGAAAGTCGGTAAAAGAGATTTTCAGGGGGCTGATCACTGTTTTCACCAACGGACGGTTGGTTTTGCTCATATTCATCATTACCGGTTTTTGGATGGTTCAGCACCAGATGTATGCAACCATGCCCAAGTATGTGTTGCGGCTGGCGGGCGAAAGTGCTGCACCGGGCTGGTATGCCAATGTGAATCCGCTGGTGGTTTTTCTGACCGTGGGCTTTGTCACGCAACTGATGCGGGCCCGCAGCGCGCTGTTCAGCATGACGGTGGGAATGTTCATCATGCCGGTTTCGGCGTTGCTGATGGCCGCGGGCAACCTGCTTCAGGGCGGACCGGTGCTGGGGATGCATCCGGTGGCATTTATGATGGTTGTCGGAATCGCTTTTCAGGGATTTGCCGAAACCTTTATTTCGCCGCGCTACCTGGAGTTTTTTTCCCTGCAGGCGCCCAAAGGAGAAGAGGGAATGTATCTTGGTTTCAGTCATCTACATTCATTCCTGTCGTCGATTTTGGGTTTCGGGTTGTCGGGATTTCTGCTCGACCGCTACTGTCCCGAGCCGCGCCTGTTTGAGTCGCACGAAGCGTGGCAGGCCGCCAGTGTCCATGCCCACTACATCTGGTATGTGTTTGTAGGTGTTTCGCTGGTTTCGGCCATTGCACTGATTGTTTACGGAACGGTGACCCGAAGGATTGATGCTAGGCAACAAAAAAGAGCGTAACCGCTTGTCGGTTTTCACGAAATATTATTAGTTTTGCACACCTCTTCTGCCCGGGTGGCGGAATTGGTAGACGCGCTGGACTCAAAATCCAGTTCTGGCAACAGAGTGCGGGTTCGATTCCCGCCCCGGGCACGTTCAAAAACGTCCGACTCCAACAGGGTCGGACGTTTTTTTGTTGGTCTGGCACCAGCCTCATTTTCCGCGGGAATATTTTTCCGGGTACGCACACCGGATTGGTTTTTTAGTTAGCTTCGGCTTGTTTTACAGGAAAGTATGCGTTTTCTCTTTTTCATTTTACTGATAGCTACACTCACTGTAAATGCCGAAAACAGTGGTTCTGTATCAAGCCAGACAACGGACTGCGCCGCGGTGTGTTATTTTTCAGATAACGGCCTCCCCTTTTTTTTTGAGGCTGAAATCTCCCCCACCCTGCTGGTTTGGTTTGGACAAGGACAGGGTTTCAAACAAAAACAGCCCGGACGATCCTTCTCTTTTTTTATTCTGAGCGGTAACCACGCCTCCCTGCAATTGAATTTGCCCGGTAAATTGGGTTCCAATCAACCTTCATCCCTAAATCTCTTTCTGATCCATTCTGTTGCGACCCCGCTTTTGGAGGTTTTCCGTTTATGAACAGTTCACCTTCGCCGACTGCCCCAGGTTATTGTTATCTCTTTCCGAAGTGTTTTCACAGTTCATTGAAGAGCTGTATGGAATAAACTGTGAAGAGGGAGGGCAGACATGCCGGCCGGGATAAACCGGAAGTTATTCGTCAAGTTCAAAATATTTAAAACCAACTTTATGCTAGCATCTTTTCTACTAAACCAATCGGTTCCGCTGATTTTTGGAATTCGGATAGAATTTATACTGTTTGGATTGACCCTTCTGGGGGTTGCCCTGTTTCACCGCCAAACGCTTTGGGTAGCATTGTGCGGATTGGCTGCCATTTTACTTTTCAAATACATCTTTATTTCCGGCTTCGACGTGACGGAGCATTTGTTTGGGCACATTCCCATGGCCGATCAGATTATGGACAAGCACCAGCGGGTGGGTGAATGGAGCACCTTGTTGAACCTGCTGGGACTGTTGATCGGGTTTGCTCTGCTGGCCCGTCATTTTGAACAGTCCCGGATTCCCGAGTACCTGCCCAAATTTCTTCCCAACGACTGGAAAGGGCCGCTGGTATTGCTGGTTGCCGTCTTTTTTATGTCTTCGTTTCTCGATAATATAGCAGCGGCCATGATTGGCGGCACCATTGCCCTGGTGGTGTTTAAAGGCAAAGTTCACATCGGTTATCTGGCGGCGATAGTTGCGGCAAGCAACGCCGGCGGGTCGGGAAGTGTGGTAGGCGATACCACCACCACCCTGATGTGGATCGAAGGGGTTCATCCGTTTAACGTGTTCCATGCGTATGTGGCTGCTTTTGCGGCGCTCGCCTTTTTTGGCGTTTTTGCGGCCCGCCAGCAGGATCGTTTTCAGCAGATTGTGGCCGATGTGACTCCCGGCCTGACAATCGACTGGTGGCGATTTATTATTGTTGCCCTGATTTTGGCCTTTACCATTGCAACCAATATTCTTTTTGATTTTCCGGCCTTGGGAGTGTGGGTTGCTCTGCTGCTGGGCGCTTTTATCCGCCGTCCCGACTGGAAAGAGGCAGTTCACGCCATTCCGGGCGCCATTTTCCTGGTTTCGCTGGTGACCTGTGCCTCGTTGATGCCGGTTGAAGAGTTGCCGGCAGCATCCTGGCAAACCGCCTTTTCCTTAGGCTTTGTCTCGTCGGTATTCGATAACATTCCGCTTACCAAGCTGGCCCTGGAACAGAATGGTTACGACTGGGGAATGTTGGCCTACACCGTTGGTTTTGGCGGCTCCATGATCTGGTTTGGCTCTTCGGCAGGAGTTGCCATTTCGGGTAAGTTTGAAGAAGCCCGGTCGGTGGTGAAGTGGCTCAAAGAAGGCTGGCATGTGGCGGTGGCTTATGTTATCGGCTTTTTCATCTTACTGGGAATTGTTGGCTGGGATCCGGAAGTGATTCCCAAAAAGAGTGGCAAGGCGGCAGCGGTTCA
>JARKOX010000105.1 GCA_029975525.1 Prolixibacteraceae bacterium
AATCGCTCAGCACGTTCATGTAATTGATAAACGCTTCGGAGGGGGAGCTGTAATAATTTTGCCGTGGATGTGCGCCGCTGTTGAAAAACTTGGGTGACATGCAGTGGAAGTGGTCACTGGTCTGCAGGTAGTTCCAGTCTTTCAGCAGCTCGGGATTGTTGCACCGGCTCATGCGGGAGGCCGACTCATAAAGTTTAGCGGCGGCTTCGTTCTGCAACTCGTTTCCCTGCCACAAACTCAGGTCGCGCTCTTCATCAGACCACGAAATGGGGTGCGGCACCGTCACGGCCGAAACCGGCTGCAGCCGTTCGGTCACCTCGCCGGGGGTGGCAAAATTGAGCCCCGGAGTTTTAAATACCTGAGCAGGCAGTTTTTCCAGAAACGTAAAAATACCGCTCTCCTTTTTCTGGTATTCGCCAAAAGTGGCGTACTCCAGGAAGATATTGACCACCTCTTCGCGCGGGTCGCCGGTGGCGATCCAATCCACATATTTTTCGGGAGTTAGCGGATATTCCGACCATTCCGGGTTTGAAAAGTGGAAGGTCAGGTCGTCGCTGAGTCTGAAGTTGCGCATGAGCACCTTCAGCCGCGGATTGATGGGGTTACAGTACAGGAAATTGGGACTTTTCCAGCCCAGGATATGTTTGGGCCCTTCGGTAACCATGCCCCGGAATCCCAGGTCGGCCACCATTTGCCCAATTTCGTCGGAATAGATCATTTCGGTATTGCGGAAAACAACCGGTTTCTGTCCGAAAAGCTCCTCCACTTTCAGCTGGTGCCGTTTGACCTGCTCCTGAAAAACCGCCGGGTTGTAGAGCGCTGCCAGCGAATGTGCCCAGGTTTCGGCCAAAAACTCGACGCTGCCGGTTTGCGCCAGCTCCCGGAAAGAGTCGATCACTTCGGGAGCGTACAACTCAAACTGTTCCAGGGCAACCCCCGAAATGGAGAATGCCACCCTGAACTTTCCTCCTGTTTTCCCGATCAACTTCAGCAACAGTTTGTTGGCCGGCAGATAACACCGGTCGGCCAGGTTGCGGACCTCGGTTTCATTGGCATAATCGTCGTAATAATAGTGGTCATTCCCGATATCGAAAAAGCGGTATCTGCGAAACCGGAAGGGATGATGAACCTGAAACAATAAACAAAGGGATTTCATATTCTGTTTTTTTTCGATTTACTGAACATTATTTTGCATCGCACTCCAATACACCTCGCGGACATGCAGGGCGGAGTTTTTCCACTTCAGGCTGTCCACTTCCTCTTTTCCATACTTGACAAAAAGCTCGGAAAGAGAAGGATAGCTGAGCAGCGCATAAATGGCATCGGCCATCGCGTGGGTGTCCCAAAAGTCGATTTTGATGGCATATTTCAAAATTTCGGCCACCCCCGACTGGTTGGAGATGATTACCGGCACGTTGGACTGCATCGCCTCGAGCGGCACAATTCCGAAGGGCTCGGAAACCGAAGGCATCACAAAAACATCGCTGAGACGAAACATGTGAAAGACGTCGTCGCCCTGCAGGAAGCCGGTAAAATGGAACTTATCGGATATTTTTAACTGGGCAGCACGGGCAACCATGGCATCCATTTTATCGCCGCTGCCAGCCATCACAAACCGCACATTGTTCATGCGGCGGAGCACCAGACTGGCTGCCTCAATAAAATATTCAGGCCCTTTTTGCATGGTGATGCGTCCCAAAAAGGTTACGATCTTTTCGTTGAGCCCTTTTTTGACCGAAAGCCTTTCCGGCTCGCCGAGCGGCTCCACGGCGTTGTAAACCGTCACCACCTTGGCGGGGGCGATCTCATATTTTTCGATCACCGTGCTGCGGGTCAGGTTGCTCACGGTGATAATTTTATCGGCCGCTTCCATTCCTTCGCGCTCAATCGCATACACCACCGGGTTAACATTTCCGCCGCTGCGGTCAAAATCGGTTGCATGCACATGGATTACCAGCGGTTTCCCCGACTGACGCTTGGCGGCAATACCAGCCGGATAGGCCAGCCAGTCGTGGGCATGGATGACGTCAAACTCATTTTCCTGAGCAATAACTTCGGCCACCAACGCATAGTTACGGATCTCCTGCATCAGCGACGGCCCGTAACTGCCTGAAAAATCGATTCGTCCGCCTGCGTCGGTCTTTACAAAACGGGCATTTTTTTCATATTTTTTACTTTTCTGGTTCCAAAACTCTTCGGGGCTCACATAGGGAATCACTTCCGAACCCACTTCATAATAATCCATCTGCTTTTCAGTATGGTCAAAGCTGATCTGCTTTTTGGTCAGCGGCACGTTGTTGGCCCCAATCAGTCGCATGGCGCTCTGGTCTTCGTCTCCCCAGGCTTTGGGTACCACAAAAGTCACTTTGACATCCTCCAGCTCGGCCAGCCCTTTGGTGAGGCCGTAGCAGGCGGTACCTAATCCTCCTGAAATATGGGGTGGAAATTCCCATCCAAACATTAATACTTTCATGGCAAACCTTTTTTATTGACTTTCACATTGACTGATCATCTGGTGGACATAAACGAGGGCAGCCACACTCCAGGCCTGCGAAATGGCGCCTTTGGCCTGATGGGGCGGGTTCCCGTTGTAAGTTTCCGAGATCGTTCCGATGCAGTGTTCGTTGATCTCCTCTTCGAATCCTTCCAGAATTTTTTTCACAAAAGAGAGGCCTCCCTTCTTATGAATCCGGAGATACCCCCGCACAAAAAACTGGGTCAGCCAGGGCCACACCGTTCCCTGGTGGACTGCTTTTTCGCGCTCTTCGGGGCTCCCTTCCAGTGTTCCGTGGTAGTCGGAGTGGTCGGGCGAGAGGGTACGCAGACCTCGCGGGGTGAGCAGCTGCTGTTTGGCGATGCTCAGTATAGATTTCTGCTGCTCTTTGGTCAGCGGCGTGTAATCAAGCGAAGCGGCAATCACCATGTTGGGGCGCACCGACCAGTCGGTATACAAGGTGGTAACCACATCGGCCAGGTATCCGCGCGGGCTGCTCCAGAACCTTTCGAGGAAAGCCTCGGCGATCCTGGCCGGCCATTTTCTCCAGCGGGAGACAAACTCTTTTTCACCGGCCTGTTTGGCCAGCTCGAGGGCAAAACAGACCGCGTTATACCACAACGCGTTGACTTCAACAGCCATTCCGCGTCGCTGGACGACCGGGTCGCCATTGACATAGGAATCCATCCAGGTGAGGGCTTTCCGGTCGGCGCCGGCATAAAGCAGCCCCTGATCGGTAACGGCAACCGCCGGCAGTCCCTTCCGGTAGCTTTCCAGAATCTCCTTCATCGCCCCGCCAAAGTGGGCCCACATTTCGTCGGCGCCGTGTCCCTGTGTCATCAGCTCCTGCAACGTCCAGAAAAACCAGAGGGAAGCGTCGGCCGTGTCGTAAAGGGGCTTTTCATCGGCAATGGAACGCGGGAAAAGTCCTTTTTTCAAATGCGGCAGGTAGGTTTTCAGCACCTCGAAAGCGAGCGAGGTATCGCCCAGCGCAACCGATAATCCGGGAAGAGCGACAAAAGTCTGACGCGTCAGGCTGCCATACCACGGAAAACCGGCAATGATATCCGTTTCATGA
>JARKOX010000054.1 GCA_029975525.1 Prolixibacteraceae bacterium
AACAAACAAACAACAACCCGCGGTCGTTTCATCACCTGTGGCCGTCACGGTTTCTGCGGATCATCCGCAGGTACTCCGCCCGGTTGCCGACCTGCCCGTTTTACAGCCCGCCAAAACGATCCTGCTGAAGAGCGCTGCCCCGTCAACGGCTCTGGCTGCCATACAGCATCCCGAACCGGAAATGTTGCTGGCTGCTGATGAACAACCGGACGACCGTGCCCTCAGTGATAAACTGATTGAAAAGGCCGGCCTCAGCGATTTCAGGTTCAGCAAACTGGCCCGCTCGGGACTCGACCTGGCGGCCGGTCTGACCAACGAAAAATTCAGCTACCAAACCAACGAAGCCGGACAGGTTACTGCTTTTAACCTCGACACGCGGCTGGTGGGATTTTCCATCCCGGTCAAAAGACGGTGAGGTGTCAAAACAATCAGATGACCGCCTGATTTTTGCCGGAGGAGCAATCCTCAGCTGAAAGAAGTTCGGAAATAACGGTGTCAAAAAGAGGGTTAAAAAGCTACTCCAGCTCGTCCAGTTCGCGGAGGGTTTGTTTCAGCTGGTCGAGATAATTTCCGTACAGCCTGCGGAAAATCCAGCGGAAAGCGAAAAACAGTCCGCCGGTGATAATCAGCAGAGAAACCATCCCCACCGCAATTACCACCGGGAGGTTTACCGGCAACATGCCATTCAGGTGGATTCCCTGGAAAAGGCCGACCAGAAAACCGGTTCCCGAGGCCAGCAAAAAAATCACCAGCACCAGCGCAAACAGCTGCCGGTAGAAGTTGAGCACGCGAATCGTTTTCAGGAGGGTATGCCGCAAATCGCACGTGCCGGAACAGTTCCGCCGCACCCGGAAGTAACTGATTACAAAAAGAAGGAACAGGGAAACGATCAACACATTGATACCGACATCGAGGACCAGGAGCCATCCCGGGATCCGCAGCTGGTGGTCGATTCCCTCCACCAGCCAGGGCGACAGAATAAAATCGTTGAGCACCAGCACCAGGATAATCAAAAAGATCACCACAAACCCCACCCGGATATTGCGGTCGATCCGCTCGATCAGGTTTTTGGTACGTCGGTCCAGCATTGTCCGGATCTGCTCCTCATCCAGCTCTTTTTTGCCGGCCTGGCTGGCCGAAAACTGGCTCCATGCTTTTTGTAGATCTTTCAGTTCCATGGTCACTCTTCTGCAGGATTCATCAATTTTACCAGTTTCTTTTTAATCCGGTTCATCTTCACCCGCACATAATTCTGGGTTATTCCGGTAATCTCGGCAATCTCCTCGTAACTTTTGCTTTCCAGAAAGAGCAGGATAATCGATTTTTCGATGCCGCTGAGCCTGGCCACCGCCTGCTGCAGCAACCGGATATTTTCTTCGGTGGCCGGATCGTACACCTCGTCGGCAATCTGGAAGCTCTCCACCGTCAGCCGGCTGCCGGCAGGTTGCCGTTTGCTCTTCTTAAAAGTGGTGATGGCCGTATTCAGCGCCACCCGGTACATCCAGGTTGTAAATTTCGACTCCTTCCGAAAAGAGGGGAATGACTTCCACAACTGTGCAAGGATCTCCTGGAAGAGGTCATTGCGATCCTCCTCCGAATCACAGTAGATGCTGCACACTTTGTGGATGATCCCCTGATTCTGCCTGATTATCTCTAAAAACTCCTTTTCCAAGTCTGCCTGATTAGTCGCCTAAACTGCCGGAAATTACACCAATTCATGTTGTTTTTCAACATCGGGTTATTTCATCTTCAGGTAGGCCACCTCCTGCGGAGAGAGGAAACGCCATTTTCCGCGGGGCAGATTCTTTTTGGTCAGTCCGGCAAACGAAACCCGGTCGAGGGTGCGTACCCGGTATCCGAGTTGTTCGAAGATCCGCCGGACGATGCGGTTCCGTCCCGAGTGGATCTCTATTCCGATGACATTTTTGGGTTCTCCTTCGACGTAGCTGATGGCATCGGCCGAGATTAAGCCGTCTTCCAGTTCGATCCCGTTTCCGATCTTCTCCATGTCGCTCACCGACACATTCCGGTCGAGGGTTACCTGGTAAACCTTTTCAACGCTGTGACTCGGATGGGTAAGCCGTTTCGAGAGGTCGCCGTCGTTGGTCAGCAGCAGCAGTCCGGTGGTGTTGCGGTCTAACCGCCCCACGGGATAAATCCGCTCCGGACAGGCATTTTTCACCAGGTCGATCACGGTGCGTTCGGCATGCGGATCGTCGGTGGTGGTAACCACATCTTTGGGTTTATTGAGGAGGAGGTAGACCTTTTTTTCGGGGTTCAGCAATCTTCCGTCGAAACGGACTTCGTCGTCCGGCATCACACGCGTGCCCAGTTCGGTAACTATTTTTCCGTTGATGGTCACCACGCCGGCAGTGATGTAGGTGTCGGCTTCGCGGCGCGAGCAGATACCGGCATTGGCGATGTATCGGTTGAGGCGGATCTGTCCGCTGCGGGGCGCCTCTTCCTGGATCTGCGGACGGCGCGGCCGATCGGTGCGGAAGGTGCGGCCTTCGGCAGCGGGATTCCCGTCGCGTTCTATAAACCGCCTTTTGGGGCCGCTGTCGCCATAACCGGCTGACCGGCGGTTGCCCCTTTCGGCAAAATTACGATCGCCGGTACGTCTCCCGGCTCCGGCCGGACGCTCTCCCCGGCGTTCACCAAAACTTCTTTCTTCGAAACTGCGCGGCGATCCTGTCCGTTCACCCGGCGTTGTCCGCCGATCCGTCTGGAAACGTTCAGACCCGCGGGTCCCCGAAAAGCGGTTATCCCCCGCTCCGCTGCGTCCTTTGCCGAAACTTCGCTCCGGACTGTTGCCGCCGCCAAACGATTTTCTACCGGTTCGTTCACCAAATGAAGAGTCACTTTTTCTCCCCACTGTTCTTCTGTTTTCTCCTGACTGGGGCCTGTTGCCTCCCGGCCGGCGCTCCCTGAATTCTCTGTTCATTCAACCTTTGTTTAACGGCTCAAAGGTCGCAAAAAAACTGATTGCCAAATCGCCGGACTCATAATTTGTTAGATGTCCCGCAAAACAGATCAAAAGCCAGCCAATCAGCCGACAAAACATAAAAAAACAGGCTTCGCACACACGCATGTTCTCTCTTATTGCTTATTTTTAACCTGTTTTTACATCCATCGAATCAGAAAACATTAAAACTAAAAAAGATGCAATCACACGAAATTGATTACCGGATTTTGGGAGAAGGGGTACAGCTGGTCGAAGTTGAGCTGGACCCGGGGGAAACGGTCATTGCAGAGGCTGGCGCCATGCTTTACATGGAAGACGGGATCAGCTTCACGGCCCGCATGGGCGATGGCACCAACCCCAATGCCGGCTTTTTTGACAAACTGCTTTCGGCAGGGTCGCGGGTGATCACCGGCGAGTCGCTCTTTCTGACCCATTTTACCAACCAAAGCTGGGGGAAAAAACGGGTGGCCTTTTCGGCTCCCTATCCCGGCACCATCGTGCCGCTCGACCTTCGGGCGCTGGGCAGCCGCATCATCGTCCAAAAAGATGCTTTCCTGTGCGCCGCACTGGGCACCAAAATTTCCATCGTTTTTAACCGCAAGCTGGGCGCCGGTTTCTTCGGCGGCGAAGGGTTTATCCTCCAGCAGCTGCAGGGCGACGGCAAAGCTTTTGTCCATGCCGGCGGAACGGTCATCGAACGTCACCTCAACAACGAAGTGCTGCGCGTGGATACCGGCTGCATTGTCGGCTTCGAACCGCAAATTGAATACAGTATTGAACAGGCCGGGAATCTCCGCTCGATGATCTTCGGCGGCGAAGGGATTTTCCTGGCTACCCTCCGCGGCACCGGCCGGGTATGGCTCCAGTCGATGCCTATCCGCAAGCTGATTGCCGAACTGATGCCCGGCGGCGGAAACACCCGCAAAGAGTCTTCGGGCGGATTGTTCGGACGAATCCTGGAGGGCTAATACCGGCTGCGGCAACATCCCTCCACCTGCTGGCGGCGGTCAGATCAGCCCGCGCGACTTCAGCTCCAGGTATTGGTTCAGGGTGTTGAGGGTGGCATTTTCGGGTTCGGCGAGGACGGCCTGGATACCGTTTATCTGTAGTTCTCTGACCATTTGCCGCTTTTCGAGAAGCAGCTGCGCGCTCACCGTGCTGATGAAGATCTCCGACGACGACTCAGCCCGGCGGGCAGCCAGCGCTTCCAGCTCCGTATTCCTGAAAAAGATGCCCCCCACCAGGTGCTGTTTGGCCAGCCGCTGCAGGTAGGGCAGCTGGTAACGCAGTGAACTTTCCCCGTCGAAATTGGTGAACACCACCAGCGGGAGTCCTGAAACGGCCTCCGCCCGATCCTACACGGTTGCATCGCAGTGCATTATTCAACCACAATAATATTTCTCAGTATTCCTTTCCCCTGTTTTTTAATAAGTAAATAAGAGTATCATTTGCCGGTTGAACCCGGCAAAAATCCCTGTGCCGTTGTTTATATTCGAGTGTACCATAACCGGTTCCGAATAGGGATTAATACGTTGGCTTACCTGTAAAATATAGGTACGATAATAATCGACATAATCTTTACTGGCTTGTATTGCCTCTAACCAAAATTCTTCATCGCGGCTACTGTTATGCTCCATTGAATATTTAAGATTTGCGTTCGCGTATAGTAATTTTGCATGGGTAACATTTTCCGCCTCTCCAATTGTGGTCATCACATCATATGAAACATTATTCAGCCAAAAGTCATTTCCAAAACATACCGATCTCCCAAAAGCTTCGTACTCTCGTGTTGAGACCGTCTTTTGTTTTAATTCTTGTTGTATTAGATGAGCTAATCTTGCTTTCAAATTAAACTCATCAACAAAGTCGCGGAGGATATGCTCAAAGGTCCACTGACTTACGAGCCATTGGTCAACCAGTTTCACTGATTCGCGGTATGCGTTTTCCGGTAAACCTGCCTTTTTAAGTTTTTCCAAAGAATCCATGGTAAGCAGGTACCTTTTATACCCTTCGCGCGGATCAAAATAGTAAGCACGAAACAGATATCGTGCTTCTTGTACCGTTTCGCCAAAGTTTACTTGTAACGGAAAAACATCATAATCCATAAGATTATTGGAATAAAGGTATTTTACCCACTTGACTTCAAAATCCGGAACTGTGACTTCAACAAAACCCGGTACCTTACTTTCAGCAGTAATTTCCATGTGCCCCGGGATATTAACTTTTAGCGTATAGGTTTTGCCCATCTCCGGATGATGGTCGCTGGTATATATTCCTTTTTCGCCGGTGTAACTAAGTGTAATATTTTCACCAGTTTCTGTTGTGATTTCCACCCTGGCATTGTCAATAAAAATATCCTCGTTTTCCTGTAAGGTTTTTGTTTTGGAAAGTGTAAGTTTCCACTTATCCTGGGGATTAAACAAGCAGGCAACAACAACTTCCCTGTTGGTGTTCGGAACATCAATTTCCATGTCTTTAATACAAGCCGGCAATGTTAAAAACACCGTAAAAGCAACAAGGGAATATTTTACAATTAACTTCTTCATCATTAATCAACTCTAAAATTTCACATGATAACTAATTGATGGGATTATTGGAAAAATAGACACCTGTTTGAATTTTGTCTCGCCGGTGGGCGATGTTTGCGGATAGTACATGTATGCATTCTGCCTGGCATATGCGTTATATACCCCCAATTTCCATTCGCGATAAAGGTTTCTTTTTTGCATTTTAAATGTAACACCGAGGTCTAAATGATGAAATGCAGGCAGCCGATAGTTGTTGTATTCTTTAAAATATTGGATACGGTGGGTGTCTTCAATGTCAATGCTGGTAATAAAGTCGGTAATCGTATAGTCGATTGGTCCTGCCGCCTGGTAGTCCTGCACAGGAATTGTAGCTGCCATACCGGTTTGATAGGTCCACACCGCGGAACATTCAATATTATCGGTTAAATTATATACACAGCCTAAATTAATATCGTGGCGGCGGTCGAATTTAAAGGGGAATGCCTTGCCGCTATTAATACTTTCAAACTTGCGGTTGTTCCACGAAAGCGTGTAATTTACCCAGGTATTTAATCGCGATGTTTTGTAGTTCCACGAGTTTTCAAAGCCCCAGGCTTCGCCAACACCGGTTTCAACCAGATCTTCCCAATTGTTGTAAATATCCATAAAACTGTTTCCGGCTTTGTAATTTATTACCCCCTTCATGGTTTTGTAATACGAGTCGAATTTGTAAGAGCACCTGTCATTCACTTTTAAATAGGTGCCAAGCGTTATTTGTTGTGAAGTTTCGGGCCTAACATTTTCGGTGGCAGGCACCCAAATATCTGATGGCAAGCCCACGCTGCTGTTGGTTAACAAATGCAGTGGTTGTACCATTTGGGCATACGAAAAAAACAGACTCAGATTATGGTTTACTGCCAATTTTGCATTTGTCCGTGGAGTTACATAACCGTGCCACTTCCCACCTAAATCATACCAATCGAGCCGTAGTCCTCCCTGCACTGTAAATTGGTCGCCAATGCTAAGTTGGTCGTCAATAAAAAAAGCCAGTGCCTCATTCTTTACCGTGCCGTTTCCCCTTCGGATATCTTCGCCATTGTGCTGTTCAATTTCCTGTTGCCCTGGCAGGTAGTTATTTAACTCGCCACTTGCACCAAACTGTATTTTATTTTTGGGCAAATACCAATCGAGGAGAAATTGTAGTTTATTATTATTTACAAGGGTTTTGTACGCCACATCAGTCCAAATCTCTTCCTTGCCATCCTGGTTTTTAACGGTTTGTTCGTACTTGTTG
Source organism: Prolixibacteraceae bacterium (assembly GCA_029975525.1). Lineage (GTDB taxonomy): Bacteria > Bacteroidota > Bacteroidia > Bacteroidales > Prolixibacteraceae > UBA1413. The sequence goes on from JARKOX010000054.1 coordinate 6,767, forward strand.
TGTATGTTATAACGGAACGAACCGCTGGAAAGGGTTGTGTTTAAATAGAATTTGTTCCCCAATTGGCTGGTCCATCGCAGTGCTCCAATTCGGTTCCCCCACATAAGTTTAACCGTTGTGCTTTGTTTGGTTTCGCCCCCTTCGAGCGAATAATTGTCTTTAAAGTTGGAAGACAAAAGGTCGCCCCCACCATAAAGACTTACATATAAATGGTTTTTAGGATTAAGTTCGAAATTGAATTTTGCATTTATGTCGTATAGATTTAATCCGGGGATAACAACCTCATTGTTTGAAGCCTGACTAATTTTGGCAATCCCAGTTATAACTAAATCGAGCAGTGTTCGCCGTGCAGAAATTAAATACGACGATTTCCCTTTTTTGATAGGGCCTTGGTGTGTAAATTTTGAAGTTATCGGGCCAATGGTAATATCGGTTTCAGCATGGTTTTTATTTCCTTCTTTCATGCGCACATCAATAACCGACGATAATCGGCCACTGTAACGTGCAGGAAAACCGCTTTTGTAAAAATCCACACTTTGCAGAGCTTCGGGTGTAAACACCGAAACAAAACCAAACAGGTGGGTAGCATTGTAAACGGGCACCCCATCAAGCAGGATCAGGTTTTGGTCGGGAGTGCCACCTCGTACAAATACTCCGGCACTTCCTTCGTAACCTTGTTGCACGCCGGGTAAAACGGTTAGGCTTTTTAACACGTCTTGCTCTCCGGCAAAGGTTGGCAGGGCTTTCACGGTTTGCATATCTATTGGTTCGTGGCCGGAAAAGGTGGATTTTGAGACGAGGGCTTTTGCTTTTACAATTACTTCTTGTAAGTCGTTCTTTGTACTTAACTGAAAATTGACAGTGGTATCGGTTTGGGCATTAAAAGATAGCATTTGTCCTTCATACCCAACAAACGAAACACGCAGTTGCACCTTACCTGCCGGAACACTTAATGAATAAAAACCGTAGGCGTTACTTATTGTTCCCCGTTTATTGTTGCTTTCGTAAATAGTGGCATGGTATAGGTTTTCTGCCGAAACTGAATCGCGAATAAAACCAGAAATACTTATGGTATTTTGCGCTGAAACCGGAACAACTAGACTTATAAACAAGAGTAAAAGGGTTAATTTTTGTTTGGTCATTTTTTAAAGATTGAAGGCACGTTACTTCAATTATTTTGTCGATAATATGCTAAATGACAATTGTATTTTATCGCTACGTTTTTTGATTTGATTAACCAATTAATTTGAATCAGATGTAAAGAATAAAACCCAACTGTCCAACGTAAAACTTGTTAACAGCCATAAATCTATGCTGAAAAACTTACCGGATCCGAAAACCCTTGATGCCAGACGCGCCAAGAGCTTCGGACCCGTTAAGCGCATAAATCAAAACTTTAATTGCCCGATTGGATAGGAAAGTTGGAGCTGGAGCATGTTGTTTCGGTTTATCGAACCATTGTAGTGTCCATCAGGTTTTATTGCTTTATCACCAAATCCTTGTTCTTTAAACCCTTTGAGATAATTGACCGACCATTTCAACTTATATCTTTGGCTTCCGAAGCCAACTGTCCAGTTAAATTCAGGCTTTTCATTCACTATTTCGTAATTCGTCAGCCAGGTCGATTCGATACCGCCCTTAACAAAAAAGGTTTTACTCAAAAGCATTTGTAAATGAACAGGAATAACTACATAATGCATCGGGAGTTTGTCCCAACCTTCCGCATTAACGGAATATCTGGTATCAGGGTCATTAGATCCTGTATATACAGAATAATGCTGCTGCATCTGTTTGTACCGATAAGCTAGGCCAATATCCGCAGAAACCCTCCAAAAAAGATTACGCGAGGCATAAACACCAATCCCGGTTCCAAACCCGTTTTTGGCTTCCCATCCTCGGTATTCAGGTTCTTTGTGTGGCATAAACCATGACCCTTCGGTGGTTATGCCAAATTCGGTTTTTTGTTGTGAAAAGCCAAGCGTTGAAATACAACTCAACAGGATGATGATAATTGATAATTTTTTCATGGTTTCTGTTTTAAAATGGAAGACCAATAAAACATTGATCTTCCATTGAAGTAATTAATTGATGGTTAAATTTATAATCTTATCTGGAATAGATTCGAGTTTTCCATTGCAAGAAAAA
>JARKOX010000115.1 GCA_029975525.1 Prolixibacteraceae bacterium
AATATGAGTTGACCGGCCGCATCGGGCTGGGGGAATTCTGCATCTTTGCCAATTATGCCATGACACCGCTCTTCCGCGACGGGAAAGGACCTGAGCTCTACCCGCTTACCATCGGGTTTTCCTTTCCCAATATCGATTTCTGACCAAAACGGTAACAGGCCGAAATCATCAAACTGCCGGCAGATCTTGCACACTGCCGGCAGTTTTGTTTACCGCAGTCCCTAAACAATCCGCTCCGGGGGCCTCTGAATTCGGGCCGAAACTTTTACCTTTGTGAGCAGGCAGTGCTGCCAGCGCCGGAACAGGGGCGGGTTCTGCTGAAAAAACAATGAACGATGGCAAGAAATACTTACTGCATCAGATTGGTCACCGGGTTGCTGCTGCTGGCCGGTTTAGCCGGCGGAACAGCTGCGCAAACGGCCGACACGCTGAACCCCATCCGCAAAAAAACCGAAAAACTGCTGCGTAATTCACCAGTCCAGCAGTTCACCCAGGGAGGGTTCAATTTCTGGCAGGACGAATTCTCCGGTCACTGGGCCGGCGTCGACTTTGGCTTCAACACGCTGGTCAACACCGACTACACCGGTTACGATACCGAATTTCTGCACCACGATCTTCGCCGGTCGAACTCACTTTTTGTCAACCTCGTCCAGCAGAGTATCGGGCTGCAACGTAACCGCAACACCATCGGACTGGTAACCGGCGTGGGGCTGCAGCTGCAAAGTTTCCGCCTCGACCGCAACACCACCATCGAACAGACCGCCTCGGGAAGAATTATTCCCAAAACGCTCTACTTCCAGGAAAATCAAAAATCGAAATTTTCGATGGCCTACCTCACGGCGCCGCTCCTGCTCGAATTTCAGATTCCGATAAATCATTACGAAAACCGGCTTTACCTGTCGGGCGGCATGTTTGCCGGCTTGCGGATAAGCAGCCACACCAAAATCAAATACCGCCTGGATAAAAAGAAGGAAAAACTAAAAACCCCCGACGACTTTTCGCTGCACAAATACCGTTATGGCGTGATGTTGCGCACCGGCTACCGCTGGGTCAACCTTTTCTGCCTCTACGACCTGCACCCCCTGTTTAAAAAAGAGATGGGTCCCGAAGTGACCCCTTTTACCTTTGGTTTTACATTTGTCAGTTTTTAAATCCGATCCGATATGTCAATGCGTCTTTTACTCATCAGCAACTCAACCATGCCCGGCGAACCCTATCTGGATTATCCCAAGCAGGAGATCCGGAAATTCCTGGGCGACAAACCGGTAACCGCACTTTTTATCCCTTATGCTGCCGTCACCTTTTCGTTTGACACCTATGTAGAAAAGGTACAGGAGCGGTTTGCCGAAATAGGCCACCGGGTGGTAGGAATCCACACGTTCAGTAATCCGGTCGCCGCCGTACACCAGGCCGAGGCCATTGTAGTAGGCGGCGGTAACACCTGGCAGTTGGTGCGTATGCTGCACGACAACCACCTGATGGGCCCCATCCGTGAGAAGGTGGTGGCCGGAACTCCTTACATCGGCTGGAGTGCCGGCGCCAACGTAGCCTGTCCAACCCTGCGGACAACCAATGATATGCCGATCATCGATCCGCACGGATTTGACACGCTCAACCTGGTTCCCTTCCAGATCAACCCGCACTACCTGGATGCCAACCCGGAAGGGCATGCCGGGGAAACCCGCGAACAGCGGATTCTCGAATTCCTGGAGATAAACCCCGAGGTAACGGTGGTAGGCCTGCGCGAAGGAACCATGCTGCTGCGCGAAGCCGATCATCTCAACCTGATCGGGGAACGGACGGCACGCATTTTCCGCAAAGGTCCCGATCCGCTGGAGCTCGATGCCACGACCGATCTCAGCTTTTTACTGCAGCCCTATCTGGTGTAACCATCCGTCAGGACGATTACAGCGACCTGTATTAAAAGAACATTAAACATATAGAGAAGAGCTGGCCGAAAACCTCCGTTTCATCAGAAGGCCCGGTGGTTTGTCTATTTTTGCCACAAAATCCGAAAAGCCATGAATCTTCTGTCTAACAGCTATGTTGCACTGTTTGTGATTATTGCCCTTGGTTACCTGCTGGGAAGGATCAAAATCAAGGGGTTATCACTCGATGTTTCTGCCATCATTTTTGTGTCGCTGGTATTCGGCCACTACGGGATAGTAGTGCCATCCGACTTTCAGTATCTGGGGCTGGTCCTCTTTATCTTCACGGTGGGCGTGCAGGCGGGTCCCGGTTTTTTTGAGTCGTTTAAAAAAGACGGACGAGCTCTTTCACTGCTGACGACCCTGCTGATTGTCGTCTCGGGAATCGTGACCGTTGTCCTGACCCTGGCTTTCGGTATCGATAAAAACATTGCCATCGGCCTGCTCACCGGCGCCCTCACCAGTACGCCGGGGCTGGCTGCCGCCATCGACTACACCAACTCGCCGCTGGCTTCCATCGGCTACGGAGTAGCTTATCCGTTTGGCGTCATCGGCGTGATCCTGTTTGTACGACTCATGCCGCGCTTACTGGGACAGTCGGTAAAAACCGCCGAAGCCGAATATGCCCGGGAACTCACGCAGGATTTTCCGGAAATTGACAAACGAAATTTTGTTGTCGAAAACCCCAATGTGATTGGAAAAACGATCGGAGAACTGAAGGTGCGGTTTATGACCAAAGCCGTGGTTTCGCGGGTGGTACACGATGGGTTGGCCATCACTCCCACGCGCGACACGGTGTTGTATCATGGCGACGTCATTAAAGCGGTGGGGACCCCCGATTCGCTCCAGCGGGTCAGGCTGCTCATCGGACCTGAAACCGACATCGAAGTGCCGCTCGACCCACTCTACGACGTGCGTTCGGTACTGGTTACCAATAAAGAGGTGGTGAACAAAACCCTGGGGCAGATCAACCTGCTGGCCACTTACGGCGCCACCATCACCCGCATTCGCCGCTCGGGGATCGACATTTCTCCTTCTCCCTCCTCGAAACTGCAATTTGGCGACAAGCTGATGATTGCTGCCAGCAAAGCCAATATGGAAATTATAACCCGCATTTTCGGCAACGACGACAAGCGCCTTTCTGATACCGACATGCTTCCCATTGCCCTGGGTGTGGTGCTGGGGGTGCTGGTCGGCATGATTTCGCTGTCGTTTGGCAACTTTGAGTTCAGCCTCGGCCTCACCGGCGGAGTGCTGTTTGTCGCCCTCATTTTGAGCCGCATCGGCAAAACCGGCCCCATCATCTGGAGCATGACGGGGGCGGCCAACCAGTTGATCCGCCAGATCGGGCTGCTGCTGTTCCTGGCAGCCGTCGGTACCAGCGCCGGCGCCGAAATTGCAACCACGTTCCAAACCTATGGCATTGAGCTGTTTGCTTACGGGGCCATCATCACGATTGTCCCCATGATCGTGGCGCTCTACATCGGAAAATGGTTCTTCCGGATGAACCTGCTCACCCTGCTGGGCGCCATCACCGGCGGCATGACCAGCACTCCCGGCCTTGCGGCAGCCGATTCAATGACCGACTCCAACGCCCACTCCATCGCCTATGCCACCGTTTACCCGGTAGCGATGGTGCTGCTCATCGTGATTGTACAGATCATCAACCTGCTGTTTTGACAGACGCTTGCTGAGGCCAGACGATCTATTTTTCCGGCAAAAATCTCCGAAAACTCCTGCGCCGACAAAATTTCATCCTATCCACGGGAAAAAATTGTGAGCGGTTTTTCTGTCCATTAACAGATGGAGAGCCGAAGTTTTGTTTGAAATAAAATGATAAATTCGACGTTGGCAGTAAAACTTTTAAGCCTTCCGAAAAATCGGTCGCAGTTGCGAAAGAAGTTCTGAAAAGGAGATTAACCGTTTTTAAACGAATAACGATGAAAACAATACGGATTTTGCTGCTGATTTTGGCAGCGGTTGGTTTTTTCCGTTTGGGCGAGGTGCAGGCCCAGGCCGTTGTGATCACCCGCCACACCATCTACTTTTACGACAAATACGGGGTTGAATTTGCTTCGGAGCAGGCCAAATCGGTTGTCAGTGCTTCGGGAAACATTCTGAAAACAGCTATCATCCAGCTTCCCGAAGGGCATTACCTGATTCCGGCCAGCGGGATAAAGGCGATCCGGGCGCGTATCAAAGTACTTAACGACGTAACCGGTGAAATGGTAACGCTGACCGATGAGATGGCCCTGGTAACCCGAAACGGGGAGCTGAAAATCAGTTTTCACCTCAACGGCGCCGGCGCCAGTCTGCCCAATGGCTGGTAAAAACCCGCCACGCTTTGTCCCAACTTCTGCTTAACGCCGGATAAAAATCTTCCGATCTACTCCGGTTCTCCGGATAGAACTTTTTATCTTTTCAACTCCCAGTCGTAACCATCCTTACGATCTTTGACCACCACGCCGATACGGTTCAGTTCGTCGCGGATGCGGTCGGCAGTAGGCCAATCTTTGCTGGCTTTGGCATTGTTGCGCAGCTGCAGTACCAAATCGACCAGCTCGCCCAGCACTTCAGTCTGACTGCCGGCAGCTTCCTGCTCACTGCGCAACCCCAGGATATCGGTTACAAAAACCGCGAAGAGCTTTTTCAGGATCTCGATATCGGCAGCTGTTGCAGTGGCTTTTCCGTCGTAGACCGAGTTAATGGCGCGCACGGCATCGAAGAGGTGGGCAATCAGCACCGGACTGTTCAAATCGTCGTTGAGGGCAGCATAACAGTTCGCCTCCAACTGGGCAATATCGAGGGTTGAAGCAGCCGAGGGCTGCAGTTTTTCAAGCAGGACGGCAGCTTTCATGAGGCGTTCCAGCCCTTTTTCGGCAGCCTGCAGCGCCTCATTCGAGAAGTCGAGGGTGCTCCGGTAATGCGCCTGCAGGATAAAAAAACGGATGGTCATGGGCGAATAGGCCTGCACCAGCAGCGGATGGTTGCCGGCAAACAGCTGATCGAGGGTGATGAAATTACCCAGCGAGCGGGCCATCTTCTGTCCGTTGATGGTGATCATGTTGTTGTGCATCCAGTAACG
>JARKOX010000126.1 GCA_029975525.1 Prolixibacteraceae bacterium
TGCCGGTGGTCGAGGCCGGCCCACAGTTTGGCCGCCAGCACCCGCCGGCACTTGCGGTCAATCTCCTCCTGCGTCAGGATATTTTGTTCGACCGCCTTTTTTATCGCGCGGATGGCCGAAACCGGATCGGAGGGAAATTCCACCACATCGTTTCCGGCTTTCAACGCTTTTACTTCAATGTCTCCCGGCTCGCCATAACTTTGGGCGCCCTGCATATTCATGGCGTCGGTCACAATTAATCCTTTGTAGTTCCACTCTTTTCGCAGAATATTTTCGACGATCCGGGAGGAGAGACTCGACGGGATGCCGGGGTCAGGATCGAGTTCCGGCACATTCAGGTGAGCGGTCATCACCGCTCCGATACCGTTTTCGGCCAGCCGGCGGAACGGATAGAGCTCCACCGAGTCGAGCCGCTGTCGTGAGTAGGGTAGCAGGGGAAGTGTAAAATGGGAATCGGTTTGGGTGTCGCCATGACCGGGATAATGTTTGGCCACTGCCAGGATTCCGTTTGCTTGCAGGCCCTGCATGTAGGCCACGCTGCAGTCGGTAACCAGCCGGGGCGATTCGCCGAAAGCCCGCATCCCGATGATGGGGTTCAGCGGTTGGGTGTTGATGTCGCAGGCGGGCGCCAGGCTGACCTGAATTCCCAGCCGTTTCATCTGGTGCGCCATTTCGGTGGTTGCGGCTTTTATCAGTTCCGGATCGGCCGAAGCCCCCATCATCATGTTGTAGGGAAAGGGGATGATGCCGGGCAGGCGCATTCCCACCCCCCATTCGGCATCCATCGATACCAGCAGCGGCGTTTGGGCCATCGACTGGTAGTAGTTAACCAGCCGGGCCAGTCGTTCGGGTTCGCTCTGGAAGAAGATGACGCCGCCCACTCCCCACGCCTTGACCAGTTGGGCAACTTCGACCTGCTTGGCCACATCGTCGCCGCCAGTGACATCGACCCACACCAGCTGAGCGATCCGGCGGTCGGGAGACAGCGATTGAAACACCGAATCGACCCACGGATGGTACATCAGTTTTTCCAGGTCAACCTGGGCGGTAGCGCTAAACAGAAAGGCGAAAAATGAGGTGAGGAAAACGAAAAGCCGTTTCATATCAAACTTTTATGAATATTTTTTTCTTGTAGAGAATCAGGCCGATCAGCCAGAAAATCAGCACGTGGGAGATGGCAAACAACAGCGAGCCATTCAGGTCGCCGGCAAGTGGCACGAAAATTTCGCGATAGAGCCAGGTGTAGCCGTTCGTCATTTTTCCGTCGATGCCCGGAAAACGGATGAGGCGTGTGAGCGTTTTGGCCCACAATCCCGAGAGCGCAAAAATGAAGAGCGGGTTCATCCCGAACACCACAAAGAAGGTGGTCCATCTGGAATAACCTTTCAGGTCGATCATCCAGATCAGGAGTGCCAGCACCAGACTGGCCCAGCCGGCTGTGTAGAGCACATACGAACTGGTCCACAGCGGCTTGTTGATCGGAAAAAATTGTCCCCACAGCAGTCCGGCGGCAATCCCGGCCACGCCATAAATGACCAGCGTCTGCGGAACGCGGGATTTTTCGGCATTTTTGATCAGCGAACCCACCAGGTAGCCGATGATGACTGTGACAATTGCCGGGAGCGTGCTGAGCAGACCTTCCGGATCGAACGGAGTGCCAAAACCTTTGTAAAGGTGGTTTTCGCCCAGGATCGCCTTGTCGAAGGCAATGGTGGCGTTGCCTTCCAGCGAAAAAGGATCGGCGCCACCCATTCCTGCCAGTAAAGCCCAGTAGGCCAGCAGGATGATGCCGCCCAGGTAGGGCAGGTATTTCCGCGGGGTCGCCAGCACGATCAGCGAGGCCAAACCGTAAGCCAGGGCAATCCGCTGCAGAACTCCCAGGAGGCGTAGTTTAGAAAAATCGGCTGTCCACTGTGGAAAAGAGTTCAGAAACAGTCCGATGGCGAAGATCAGCAGGGTGCGTCTCCCGATTTTCAATAGCGACTCACGGTTGAGGGAGTTGTTGTATTTTGAGAAGGAAAAAAACATGGAAACTCCCACTACAAAAAGGAAAAACGGAAAAACCAGATCGGTTGGGGTACAGCCGTGCCAGGCGGCATGCCGCAGGGGTGCGTAGATGTGCGCCCAGCTTCCGGGATTGTTGACCAGGATCATCAGGGCGATGGTCATTCCCCGCAGCACGTCGAGTGCCAGATAACGCTGAGCCGTTTTCATGCTTCTTGTTTTTGGGTTAGCAACAGAAGTCCGGTAAAAGTGATCAGCCCGTTGAGCAGCAGCAGTTCAAACCCGAATTTGTAGCCGCCCAGCCACGCTTCCGAATTGACATTAATGACGTAGGTGAGCACCGGCGAAAGCAGGCACACCAGCGGTACGTAGCGGTCGCGGATTTTCCGGCGGGTCAGGATGCCGAACGCAAAAAGCCCCAGCAGCGGTCCGTAGGTGTAGCCGGCTACCCGGAAAACGGCTGTGACCACGCTGTCGTTGTTGATCGCCCAGAAGAGGATGATCACCAGGAACATCAGCATCGAGAAAGCGATGTGCACCCTGATGCGTCGGGCTTTGTTGGCCGGGTTGGTGGTGTCCATCTTCAGAAAGTCGATGCAGAAGGCGGTGGTAAGCGCCGTCAGGGCCGAGTCGGCACTGGAGTAGGCGGCCGAAATGATTCCCAGCAGGAACAGGATTCCGGTCATCGTGCCGAAATATTGCAAGGCCAGCGTCGGGAAAAGTTCGTCGGTCCGGGCCGGGACGGCAATCCCTTTTTGCTGGACAAACAGGTAGAGCATCACGCCCAGGCTCAGAAACAGGATGTTGGCAATGATGAAGGCAAAGCTGAACCAAAAGAGGTTTTTCTGGGCATCTTTTCCCGATTTGCAGGTCAGGCTTTTTTGCATCATATTCTGGTCGAGGCCGTTCATCACGATCACAATCCCCAATCCGGCCAGAAATTGTTTGAAGAAGTTGGTCTTCGACCGCCAGTCCCAGTCGAAAATGGTGCTGTACGGATGCTGGTCGATCGATTTGACCATTTCCCCCAGGCTGAGGTTCAGCTGCGAGGAGATGATCACAATCGTCAGCCCCACCGACCCTAAAATGAAGAGGGTCTGCAGCGAGTCGGTCCACACCACGGTTTTGATACCTGCCCGGAAGGTGTAGATCCAGATCATCAGAATGGTGAACATGACGGTTGCCCAAAACGGGATCCCGATGGCGTTGAAAAAGGCTATCTGAAGCACTTCGGCGGCCAGGTAAAGCCTGAACGAGGCGCCAATGGTTTGCGAAACGATAAAGAAAAACGAGCCGGTTTTGTAGGAACGGACGCCAAACCGCTGGTCGAGGTAACTGTAGATGGAGACTGCCTGCAGCTTGTAGTAAAGTGGAATCAGCACCAGCGCCACCACCCAGTACCCGACAAAGTTTCCGAGCAAAAACTGGAGGTAGGTCCAGTTCGAGTTGCCTACTTCGCCGGGAACTGATATAAAAGTAACCCCCGAAATGGTTGTCCCGATCATGGCAAAGGCAACCAGGTACCACGGCGAAGCGCGGTTGCCGGTAAAAAAGGTTTCGCTGTTTACATTCCGGGAGGTGAGGTACGATATCCCCATCAGCATGAGAAAGAAGGTGAGGATTACAAAAAAGACGATGGTTGTGCTCATTATAACTGGTTCTTCAAAAATTGTTTCTTCGGTTTGCCGGCTATTTGCTCTTTTCAAAAAGCACAGGCTGGCTTTCGTGGTGGGTGGCGCTCAGCGCCGTCACCCAGTAGTTGTAACGGCTGGGTTTGGTTTTGCGGTTCCAGTCGATGGAAACCGCTTTTTGGGCAGTGACCGTCACGATATTCTCCGGATTCTCCAGGTTGGGACGGTCCCGTTTTTTGAATTTGTAAATGACAAACATTGCGTTGTTGTTGCCTTTTTCCCCTTCCAGCTGAAAAGTTTTACCCTTTTTCTGAAAAAAGGTTTGTTGGGGCTGGGCGGGAACTACCGGCGCAATCCGGTTGTTGACCGGCGTCAGGGCCGGATAGCGGTACAACTCTCCAAGCAGCTGCTCTTTTAGTCCCAGCGGGTTACTTTT